>CAYRBE010000034.1:0-16003 GCA_964422345.1 uncultured Dechloromonas sp. | reverse complement strand
CACCGAAGTCAGGCGAGGCCGATGACCAGATGGCACCTAGCGAAGTCGCCGCCAGCATCGCGACCAGGGTTTCGGGCAAATTAGGCAGAAAACCGGCGACTCGATCACCTTCACCAACCCCTGCAGCAATCAGGAATTGCTGGAAACGGCCGACCTCGGCATAAAGCTCAACACGTGACAGACGACGATTGACCTTATCCTCGCCCCAAAAAACAAGCGCATCGCTGTCATCACGTTTTTGCAGCAGGTTTTCAGCAAAATTGAGGCTAGCCTGTGGAAACCAGCGAGCGCCCGGCATCTTGTCACCATCAACCAGTACCTCATGGCCTTTTTCGCCCACCACACCGCAGAAATCCCATACTTTTGACCAGAAAGCTTCTGGCTGATTGACCGACCACTGCCACAGCTCAGCATAAGACGAATGGCCGGTTTCCAGCATCAATGCTGCCATTCGGCTGCTTTCAATGCGCTCGGCGGAAGGTGTCCACAAGGGATGGGAATCAATCGTATAGGTCATTTTGTCTCCGATAATTATTTGCAACTCGCGAGTCCACCGTAGAGGCATCAGTAATCAACCTCTCCGGGCTGTGTCGACAATTTACGGGAAGATCCGGCCTCCCGACAGTCGTGTAAATACGCTATGGTGGAAATACCTACCCTGGAATAATGAATTTCTCCATGTCACTCAACACCGAACTCTGCACATCCACACCAGACGACATTTCACTTGCCTTTTCATTGGCTCCGATCGGACTACTGGTTTCACGTCAGCGCATCATCCAAACCTATAACGCAGCATTTGCCCATATGTTTGGATACGGAAAAGACGAACTCTCCGGCGAGTCTTTCGCCCGCATCTATCCATCGAATGTCGAATTCGAACAAATCGGCAACCGGGTTCTTGGCTGCATGCGCGAAACCGGCTCATCGAACGATCAACGCATTATGCGCCACCAGAGCGGGCGTCTGTTCTGGTGCCAAGTGGAAGGACGCTGCCTTGATCAGAGCGACCCATTTGCTGCAGCAGTCTGGAGTTTTTCTGACCTCTCGGCCGCCCGCCCAATGACCGCAGAATTTACCACCCGCGAAAGAGAAGTCGCCCAATTTCTGGTCACCGGCAAAACCAGTAAAGACATTGCCCGCCAACTCGGCATCAGCCACCGCACAATAGAAGCTCACCGTGCCCGGTTGATGAAAAAACTGAATGCGAGTACACCGGGCGAAATGATTGCGCGACTAGCCGGTGGCGGCTAAATCGGGAGACACTAGCCCAGTTCAGGTCAGCGTACTACGTCGAAATTCTGCATCTCGATAAAATGCGACCGATCTATCAACAAAATCGCATTCCATATGGAGACACGCATGACCCAAGTCGTACTGACTGAAACACACGGCAAAGTTGGTTTAATCCGGATTAACCGTCCGGAAGCAATGAATGCACTGAACAACGATGTCGTCGATGGCATCGGTGCGGCAATTGACCAGTTTGAAGCCGATGACAATATCGGTTGTATCGTGATTACAGGCAATGAAAAAGCCTTTGCTGCCGGGGCTGACATCGGCTTCATGAAAGATTTCGATTACATCCACGCCTACAAAACCGACTTCATCACCCGCAACTGGGAGCGCATCAAGACGACGCGAAAACCGGTGATTGCTGCCGTTGCCGGGTTTGCCCTAGGCGGCGGCTGTGAAATGGCGATGATGTGCGACATGATTTTCGCGGCGGACACGGCCAAATTCGGTCAGCCGGAAATCAAGCTTGGCACGTTACCCGGTGCAGGTGGCACACAGCGCTTGCCGCGCGCCATTGGTAAAGCCAAAGCAATGGATATGTGTCTGACTGGACGAATGATGGATGCCCATGAAGCAGAACGCAGCGGCCTGGTTGCCCGCATCATTCCGGCCGATCAACTCATGGATGAAACGCTCAAGGCTGCACAAAACATTGCCAATTACTCCCTGCCCGTCGTCATGATGATCAAGGAATCAATCAATCGCTCCTTTGAGTCATCGCTTAACGAAGGCCTGCTCTTCGAGCGCCGCGTTTTTCATGCGGCATTCGCTTTGGAAGACCAGAAAGAAGGCATGGCGGCTTTTGTCGAAAAACGCAAACCTGCCTTTAAAAACCGTTAAAGCGCGCAATCTTGCACATCTTCGTAGACATCTCCAGCCATGGATTTGGCCACTTGGCGATTACCGGGCCGGTGCTTAATGCACTGGCTCAAATCGACCCAAGCTTACGACTCACGATAAGAACCCGGCTACCCGCCAATAAGCTACACCAACGCATCAAAGCCCCCTTCAATCTAGTTGAAGGCAGTAGTGACTTCGGTTTTCAAATGATTGATGCGGCCAACATCGACCATCAGGCAAGCGCAACCGCCTACAGGGAAGCCCATGCCAACTGGCCAGCGCGGGTTGCCAGCGAAGCGGATTTTCTGAGTCAGCTAAAACCCGATTTGGTACTGACCAATGTCAGCTACCTCCCTTTGGCTGGGGCAAAAAAGGCGGGCATTCCTGCAATCAGCATTTGCTCGCTAAACTGGGCTGACCTGTTTATTCACTTCTTTGGCAATGAATCTTGGGCAGCAGAGATTCATCAGCAAATACTCGACGCTTATCGCTGCGCTCAAGCCTTCCTGCGCATCACCCCTGGCATGCCGATGCCGCTCTTGAATCAAACCCAACAAGTTGGCCCGATTGCTGCGCTGGGCAAAAAACATGATCTTGGCCTGGGTTCAGACAAAGCCATTTTGGTCGCAATGGGGGGCATCTCGCACCACCTACCCGTCGATAACTGGCCTCGTCTACCGGGAATCCGTTGGCTGGTAGCCCACGATTGGAAAATCACCCACCCTGCTGCGATCAGTTTTGAATCCTTCGGTCTCAGCTTCACCGACTTGCTTTGTTCAGTCGATGCCATTATCACCAAACCCGGCTACGGCACCTTTACCGAAGCCGCCTGCAATGGCACGCCGGTAATTTACCAGCGCCGCAGCGACTGGCCGGAACAGGAATGCCTCATTGCATGGCTGCACCAGCATGTGCCTGCACTCGAAGTACCTGAAAAAACGCTTATTTCAGGAAGTTTTGATGACGCGCTGAGCTCGCTTTGGCAACAAGCCAAACCACTCACCGCCGTGCCGCATGGCGCACAACACGCCGCACAATTGATCCACCAGGCCGCATCACTTCATTCGTAGGCCAACTTGCGCCATAATCAAACATCATTTTCGTATCGCCCACCGCTTGAGAGGAGTATTTGATGACCACAGAAAACTATCGCCCCGTACTCACCGGAAAAAAGGCTTTGATCGTTGGCGTTGCCAATGACACCTCAATTGCTTACGGCTGCGCCAAAGCCTTCCATGAAGTGGGTGCCGAAGTAGCAATCACCTATCTCAATGAAAAGGCCAAACCACACGTTGAACCACTGGCTAAAGAAGTAAACGCGGCCATATTTGCCCCCCTGGACGTATCGCAACCGGGTGAGCTGGAAGCGCTGTTTGAGCGAATTGAAAAAGAGTGGGGCAAACTCGACATTCTGGTGCACTCAATCGCCTCAGCCAAAAAAGAAGATATCAAAGGCGGTCTGCTTGATTGCTCAGCCGACGGTTTTGCAATGGCAATGGATATTTCAGTCCATTCATTCATTCGCATGGCGAAGCTTGCTGCGCCGTTGATGACCGACGGTGGCACCATGTTTGCCATGACCTACCACGGCGCGCGCAAAGTGGTCCCCAATTACAATGTGATGGGGCCGGTCAAAGCGGCACTTGAGGCGTCCTGTCGTTACCTTGCCTACGAGTTAGGCCCACAGCGCATCCGCGTACACTCGATCTCACCTGGCCCGTTGAAAACCCGTGCTGCTTCAGGCTTAAAGGATTTCGATCTATTGCTGAATGAAGCCGTAGAGCGCGCACCGGTCGGTGAGCTGGTCGACATCATGGATGTCGGTTTCACCTGCGCCTTCCTTGCCACCCCATTTGCTCGCCGTCTGACGGGTGAAACCATGTATGTCGATGGTGGCGTCAACATCATGGCCTGAGCACTCAAGCCAGTAAAAGATGACCAAGAGGGGGCAAAAGCCCCCCTTTTTTACGTCCAAGGCATTTTCTTCAACAAAAATTCTCTTTTAGATCATCGCATCGGCCAAAACACCTATCAATTTGGCACAATGCCGCATGCTCGACATGCGTCCAACAGAACACAGCAGCCTGCTTAGGGGCCCCAACCGACCTGAACTGATACAGGTCGAGATACTTGCTGATCTGTTTGAAACCACCGCACAACGCATCCCGGACAAAACCGCGCTGAGTTGCGGCAATCGCAGTCTGACTTATGGCGAACTGAACGAGCTTGCCGACCAAGTGGCCGGCCATCTCATTCTTGCCGGCGTCAAACCCGGACAAATCGTCGGCTTATGGCTGCCTCGCGGTATTGATTTGCTCGTGATGCAATTAGGCATAGCCAAAACCGGCGCTGCCTGGCTGCCTTTTGATTCCGAAACGCCTCCTGAGCGCATCAAGGTTTGTCTTGAGGACGCCAATGCCACCGGCCTACTAAGCTGTGCAGCCAGCGCTGATGCCTTGGCTGAGCTGACCTGTCCGGTATGGACCGCTGAAGCCCTCAAGCACCCGCTTGAAACCTCCCCCCCCCGACGTTCCGGCGCACAGCCGGGCGACCCGGCGTACATTATTTACACTTCAGGCTCGACCGGCAAACCCAAAGGCATCCTGATCAATCAGGGTGCGATCTGCCACTTCCTGCGCAGTGAAAATGCCATTCTTGGCATCAGAGAAGATGACCGCGTCTATCAAGGCTTTTCAGTCGCCTTCGATATGTCGTTTGAGGAAATCTGGATCAGCTATCTGGTCGGTGCAAGTTTATGGATCGCTCCGCGTGAAGTCAGCGCCGATCCGGAAGCACTGCCGCTCGCCCTGATCGAGCAAGAGATTTCCGTACTCCATGCGGTACCGACCCTGCTTGCGCTGTTTGCCTGTGACATCCCCAATCTGCGGCTAATCAATCTGGGTGGTGAAGCCTGCCCGGAATCCTTGGTAACTCGCTGGGCCAGACCCGGCCGACAGGTATTCAACACCTACGGACCAACCGAAGCCACTGTCTCGGCCAGTCTGGCCGAGCTCCACGCCGGCCAGCCGGTAACCATCGGCCGGCCGCTACCGAATTACAACCTGCTGGTGATCAACCCGGCGGTGGAAAATGGCCTGCAACTTCTCCCGCGTGGAGAAACCGGTGAGCTGTGCATCAGCGGCCCCGGTGTTGCTGCCGGCTATCTCGGCCGACCAGATTTAACAGCCGAAAAATTCATCATCAACCCATGGGCCGAAAACGGTCAGGACGACCGCATCTACCGTACCGGCGATCTGGCACGAATTGATGCTGATGGCCGAATTCAATGCTTGGGCCGAACCGATGATCAGGTAAAAATCCGAGGCTTCCGAGTTGAACTGGGTGAAATCGAAACCGCACTCACCCGCCAAGGCGGCGTTGGCACTGCCGCTGTATTGCTGCGCCAAGATGATGGCATCGAACGGCTGGTCGCCTATCTCGTCCCCGACAGTGAATTCCTGCCGCTGGCATCAACACTACGCAGCGCACTCGCTGAATCGTTACCGCCTTACATGGTGCCGGTGCATATCGAGATACTCAACGAGATGCCCAGGCTGACCTCGGGGAAAATTGATCGCAAGGCATTGCGCGCCCGCCCTCTGGAGATCGTTGCCGGTGATGTAAGTGACTCAGATGAAGCTGAAACGCCTGCTGAAGTGGTTCTTTTTGCCGAACTAAACAAACTCTTCCCCGGCCAAGCCATTCGCCGTGCTGCCGATTTCTTCAACGATCTTGGCGGCCACTCCTTGTTTGCCGCCCGTCTTGCTTCGGCACTGCGCAGCCACGCCCAGTTCGCCAGCTTTACGGTACGTGACATTTACCAGCAACGCAGTATTGGCCGAATTGCCGATGTCCTTGCCGAGAGCTCAGACACCACTGCGCTTGCCGAACCAGAATGGACCCCGCCGTCTACCCTGAAACGTTGGCTGTGCGGCGCCGCCCAAGGGGTCATCATTCCTGGGCTGGTGGTCTTGCGCATGACGCAATGGCTGGCCCCCTTCTTTGTTTATCACTTTTTTACCGGCGAACCAGGTGACTCGATCATCCTCGCCATTGCAGTCTCGCTCGCTACCTTCCTGTTGGCCACCGCCTTAGAGTTTGCCCTTGCCGTAGCCGGAAAATGGCTGATCCTCGGCCGCCTGAAACCCGGACGCTATCCGCTTTGGGGGCTGACTTACTTCCGTTGGTGGGTTGCTGACCGCCTGATCGAAGGTGCGCCAGCGTACATGCTCAGCGGATCCCCAATGCTGGTCTGGTGGCTACGCCTGCTAGGGGCAAAAATCGGACAAGAAGTCATCATCGGCTCAGTGACCACACGCGCCCATGACCTGATTTCAATTGGCGATGGATGCAGCATCGGCAATGCGGTAAATCTTGAGAATATCCGGGTCGAACGGGGCGAATTTATTGTCGGCCCGATCAATCTGGCCAATGAAGCCTATCTCGGCTCGTACTCGGTGCTCGAAGGCAATACCAGGATGGGGGAGTTCAGTCACCTCGACGGCCAGTCTTCACTACGTGATGGCACCTGCGTACCCGATGGCCGCATGTGGAGTGGCTCTCCGGCCCGTGACACAGGCCCCTTTGATCGTTCCGCCTATCCACCGCGCCCGGAAGTATCGGAAACCCGGGTCGCCCGTGAAGGCCTGTTTTTCTTCTGTGCGGCAATCCTTACAGCCACCATTTTCTTCATCCCGCTCTTCCCCAGCTTTGTCCTGATCGACTGGCTGGATGAGAGCCACCCATGGATGCAGAGCAGCAGCATTCCGCTACAACTAATCAAATATTTCCTGCTGGCATTCCCAGCCACCGCGATCCTGATCGTCTGTACCGTGTTGGTTTCCGCCGCGCTGCGCTGGATCCTGTTGCCCCGCATGCAGGAAGGCAGCTGGCCAGTTCATAGCCGTGCTTACTGCAGCCGTTGGGTGGTTAATCAGATTCAGGAATCCAGCCTCAATATACTGCATGGTATTTATGCGACCGTCTTTGCCCCATCCTGGTATCGCCTGCTCGGCGCCAAAGTCGGGCGTGATGCCGAAATATCGACCGCCCAAGGGCTGATCCCGGATTTACTCACCCTCGGTGATGAGTCCTTCATTGCCGACGCTGTCATGCTCGGCGACGAAGAAGTCATTGGCGGCTGGATGACCCTGCGCGCCACCGTTGTTTCGCGGCGCAGTTTTGTCGGCAATGGCGCCTATGTGCCAGATGGGACGGTATTACCGGAAAATGTGCTGATTGGCGTGCATTCCCGCGCCCCAGGCAATGAACAAATGCGGCCCGGCGATACCTGGCTTGGCTCACCACCGATCAACCTGCCCGCCCGCGAGCAAGCCAGTGGCCACCCGGACAATTTAACCTTTAACCCATCGCCCTTGCGTCGACTCGGCCGCAGCTTGGTCGAAACCTGCCGCATCATCACGCCCCACGCTGCAATCATTGCGGTCGGCTACACGGTCATTATCAACGTCATGCCACTCGCCGAATCCGGTCAGTGGAGCGCGGTCTTCTGGGCCTTGATTTTTGCCGGCCTGCTTTACGGCATTGGCAGCATGCTACTGGTCGCTGTCCTGAAATGGATTTTCCTTGGCCGCTACTACACACTGGCCAAGCCGATGTGGACACCCTTTGTCTGGGCCTCGGAAGCAATCACCAGCCTCTATGTCGGCTTCACGATTCCCAACTTTATGCGCTACCTGCGTGGCACACCCTGGCTACCGCTTGCCTTCAATCTGCTCGGCAGCAAGATTGGCAAAGGGGTTTATCTCGACACCACCGACTTTGATGAATGGGACTGTATTCACATCGGCGACTACAGCGAACTCAACGCCTTATGCTGCCCGCAAACCCACCTGTTTGAAGACCGCATCATGAAAATTGACCACGTTCGCATTGGCCGCCGGGTCACCATGGGCGCGCGCTGTTCTGTGCTGTACAGCGCCGAAGTCGGCGATAACGCCCGACTTGGCCCATTGACGCTGGTCATGAAAGGCGAAAGCATCCCGGCGAATTCATATTGGCACGGCTGCCCTGCGGCACCGGCTGGCAAGTAGACGAATCAGCAATGCTGGCCGGATCAGGCCACAGAACTCATCGCCAAACCCGATTTCCTGATTGCTACGGTGCACAGGCCAAAAACGCAAAAAGGCTAGAGACCGCGCACCCCAAAGAGCTTGAGCAATTCGCCAGTTTCACAGACAGGCAAGCCCATTACGCCGGTGTAACTTCCCGCAAGGTATTCAACAAACATCCCGGCACGGCCTTGAATGCCGTATGCCCCGGCCTTGTCCATGGGCTCGCCGCTCATCACGTAATGGCGAATTTCTTCGGCCTCAATCACCCGAAAACGCACTTCGCTGGTCGACAAGACAAATTCTGTACGCCCCGGCATGCTCACCGCAACACCTGTTAGCACTTGATGAGTCTGGCCAGACAGTCGCTGCAAAATCGCCGTTGCGTCAGCCGCATCAAGCGGCTTGCCGATGATCCCACCCTCGAAAGAAAGCGTGGTATCCGCCGCCAGCACTGGCCGGTATGGCAATTTGCGCTCAGTGATCAAACGCAAGCCATGCTCAGCCTTGGCGCGTGTCACCCGCTCAACATAAGCCACCGGATCTTCGTTGGCCAATGGCGTTTCATCAGTCGCCGGATCGGCCCGGGCACCTTCGCGGAAAACCACCGTATCGAAAGCGACACCGATCTGATTCAGTAATTCACGACGGCGCGGACTGCGCGAAGCAAGAAAAATACGCATCAACCCTCGCGATGATAAGGATGGTTTTTCAAAACGCTGACCGCCCGATAAAGTTGTTCACAAAGCACCAGCCGCGCCATGCCATGCGGCAAAGTCAGGCTCGACAGACGTAACTTTTCATCGGCTTGCTGCTTGAACTCTTCATCCAAGCCATCGGCCCCGCCAATCAGCAGCACGACATCACGGCCATCCTGCATCCAGACTTCAAGACGACGCGCCAGCTTGAGTGTGGTGAGGTCATCACCCTTTTCATCAAGCACGACCAGGCGACAACCCGCCGACATGGCATCGCGAATACGCGATTTTTCGGCGGCTAAAAGTTGTTCGCGGGTTTTAGAGCCACGTGGCTCAGGCTTGATTTCTGTGACGCTGGCCGGCAGTTCGCGCGGCATGCGCTTGAGGTACTCGGCGCAACCTTCGCTCACCCAACCGGGCTGGCGATGGCCGACAGCGAGCAGACTCAGTTTCATTCAATCAATTTCATTTCGCCGCGGCTTGTTCCGCAGCTTTGCGGCGCTGGGCTGGCGTGGTTTGCCAGAGTTCTTCGAGGTTGTAGTACTCGCGAATGGCGGGTTGCATGACATGAACGACGACATCGCCCATATCAACCAGCACCCACTCGCCAGAATCTTCACCTTCAATAGAGATAACTTCAGCCCCGGCTTCACGGGCTTTTTCACTGACGTTACGTGCCAAAGCGCGAACTTGACGATTGGATTCACCGGTCGCGATCACGACGCAGTCAAACATCGAAGAAACCTTGGCGGTATTGATGATTTCAATATCTTTACCTTTGATATCCTCAAGGGCGGCGACGACAATTTTTTGCAGCTTACGAATTTCCATCAGGTTAAAAGCCTATTTCTATAAAGTTGGTGGTGCTGAATATAGTCGAGAACACTATCAGGCAGCAAATATCGTGCAGATCGACCATTATTCAGCAATTTTCGGATCTGGGTTGCAGAAATTGCCAGCTGAGTCATGGCAAAAGTAGCTATACCGCCAGCTGGAGAGTCTTTCAGGGCCTCCACATTAAGTAGCCGTCGATCATTAAAAACCCTTGCCAGCGCCTCTGGCAAACTGGCAACCTCAATTGGGAAACCGGGGCGATGCGAAACCGCAACATGCGCCAAAGCAAAAATTTCCTGCCAACGATGCCAGCTTGATACGCCGGCAAAGGCATCTGCCCCGACCAGCAGCACCAGCGACTGCTCACTCCCCAGTTCGGTACGCAATCGTTCCAGCGTGTTCACCGTAAAACTCAGTGACGCCGACCTGACCTCACTGGCATCTACTGAAAATTGCCTATTTTCGGCGGTGCACCGTAGCACCATTTCAAGGCGCTGTTCGGCAGTGACTTCTGGCGTATCCCGATGCGGCGGCTGACCGGCAGGAATCCAGCGCACCCCGCCCAGACCGAGATGACCGATGGCTTCTTCCGCCAGTCGCAAATGGCCGAAATGCACCGGGTCAAAAGTACCGCCAAACAGGCCCAGCGGATCAGACAATTTCAGAAATACCGAAGATGTCGCGATAACTGGCGTAGAAGCTGGCAAAAATAACCGGGGCAATAATCAGCGCCATCGGCACCATGACTACAGCCATGACCAAACCCGGCGCACCTGGCAGCAAAAGCAACAGAACACCCATCAAAACACCGGGAATCAGCCCAGCCAGTAGCAGCATTGCGGCGCCAAATGCGAGGAATGCCCGCCAGTTGATCCAGCAGGCGATAAAGCTAAAAAACAGGGATTTACCCAGCGGAAGACGATGCCAGGCGGCAAGCACCGGTGCAAACCAGTAAGCCATCATCAGCGGTGTCATCAGCAGCATGGCAAACAATACCGACATGGAAAAATCAGCCTCCTCAAGCAAGGCCCGTTCAGCCTTGCTGTTGGCCATCATGTACTTGAACAAATTGCCATCATCAAGCATCGAGGACAAGCCAATAATCAACATTGTGCAGGCCAGATTAAGTGCGCCCAAGCCGACCAGCGTCCGGGGATTTTCCTTCAGCCCGCCAAACAGGGTTTGCAAACCAATCGGAATACCCCGGTCAAGATTACGTGCCGCCTGCATCAACCCGACAGACAATCCGGGCACGACCAAGGCAGCAGCCAAAGAACCAATAATTGGCAAAATATTGAGCAGGAGCACGGTGAACCAGTAACTCACCACCAGACTCGACAGCATGGGGGGGTTACGCTTAAAAATGGCAAACCCTGCCGGAATCCAGTTCCAGCCTGCTGCGGCGGGTAAAGTTTGAGCTCTCATCGTCAAACCCCCAGAAAAATATCGCGATACGACACGTACACCGCAGCCGAATACACCGGCAAGAGCAACAACAAACCTAATCCCACTGGCAACATGGCAAAAAACAGGCAAACGACAAGAAAAGTCCCGAAGATCATCATGGCTAGCCAGTTTTTAGTCCCTGCCTCAAAACTTGCCCGCATTGCCGCGGCCGGCTTCATGTCGTGAAAGAAAACCAGCGCCGGGGCAAACCACGTCGCCATGATCACCGGCACCGACAACACCATAACAACCAGACCCGCGAGCATCACACCGCCGAGAGCAACTCCAACGCCAGCCACCTTACCAGTAACGACACCACCAAGAATGCCGCCACTGACTAACATGAAAGCAATAAAGGCAATACCAAAAATACCTACCGCGAAAAATACGCCGACCATCACCAGTTGCCCTGCGTTATGGCGAAAACCGACGAATAAATCCGAAATTTCAGCTTGTTTGTCTTCAGAAATCTGACGACAAATCTGCACCATACCGGCACCAAAAATCGGCACCAGCAGATGCGCCGCAACCTGCCCGAAGAACGGGACAATCGAAACCGCCAGCAATATGACCAGCAGCAAAATCGTGCTACCTATCCACACACCGGGATTCACCAGGAACATTGCCCAGCCTTGATGCAACCAATCAAAACAAGCGCCCGGCTCAACTTCACGGCTTTCACCAGTGAACGCAGGAGGGGCAAATGGAAATTCAGAAGTTTCGCTCATGCGCGGATGCTAACGGGGCAACGGCTTGGGAGCAAGGCGCAATTGCTGTAATAACCGAGCAAAATGATCAGGATCCTTGATCGTAACCACCTCTCCGCTACGCGGACGATGCCTGACCTCCAGCCGCAGGAGCCAGAAACGCAATGCAGCAGCCCGGCAAATTGCCGGCCAGGCCTTGATTTCAGCAGGCTCCAGCAGACGCTGACTGGCATATCCGGCAAACAACTGTGCTGTTGTTGCGTCATTCCCACACCAATCGTTCGCCACCACCGCTAAATCAAACAAAAAACTGTCTTCACCCGCGAAATAGAAGTCGAGTACGCCGGACAAGCTGCCATCTTCGGCCCACAAAACATTGTCACGGAATAAATCAGCGTGAATCACCCCGCGCGGTAGATCAGCATAGTTTTCATCAGCTTGATCGCTCAACTCAGCACTAAGCAGTTCGCGCTCTTCAGGCGACAAAAGTGGCATCAAAGCCACACCCATACGTTGGCGCCAGTCAGCGCCACAAGGGTTAGCTAAGGGGTTTTCCAAGTCGCGACTGGCAAGATGCATCTTCGCCAACATCGCCCCCAACGCGAAGCATTGATCTGGGCTCGGCTGATCTTCAATTTTCCCCGGCAAACAAGTCAGTAAGGCGGCGGGTTTACCGGCCAACATACGCCAACTGACCCCCGACAAATCGCTGAATGGCTGCGGACAAGGAATGCCGTGATCCGCCAGATGGCCCATCAACCGCAGGTAGAAATCCAACGAATCGGGTGCAATTCGCTCAAACAGCGTCAGAACGTAGCGCCCCTGCTCCGTCGTTACAAAATAATTGGAGTTCTGCATGCCAGCCGAAATGCCGGCATATTCAATTAGCTCACCCAACCCCAAGGGCTGGAGCCAGGCCGCGAGTTCGTCGCGCCCAACCCGGGTATAGACCGACAAGGCTTACCAGCTATGAATAACCCACATCGGCGGCTTGACCACCGGACTGGGAATATTCGCTTCAATGAAATTGCCGTCGCCTTGGTTATCAACCAGATAAAAAGCCGGGCCGACCGCTGGGGTCACCTTGACCATATAGAGCTTGCCCTTGACCCGGAACTCCTCACGGGTTTCCTTTTCGGTCTTGACGATAGTCACTTGTGGCTCAAGCGCCGCATCAAATGCCTCCATACCCGGAGGTGGTGGTGGCACGGCAGGCAAAGGCTGCAAATCGTTCTGCGCCCAAACGGGAAGGGCTGAGAGCAGAAGAAGAGGTAAAAGACGGCGCATGGGGTATTTCCTTTGTGAACTGTCAGCGATTTTATTACAGGTTGAGCATCAGTTCGCGCTCGTTCGGCAAAGGCCCAAATGGACGAGCTTCGTAGTGCTTGAAAATTGCCTCAACCACCTGCTCAGGTTCATCAATCAGTTGAATCAGCTTCATGTCTTCGGGATCGACCAACTTTTCCTCGACCAGCCGCTCCTTAAACCAATCAATCAGCCCTTGCCAAAATGGGGTACAGACCAAGATCAGCGGAATTTTCCGCGCCTTGCCGGTTTGAATCAGGGTCAGCGCCTCCATCAGCTCATCCAGCGTCCCGAAACCACCGGGCATCACGACATAGGCACTGGCAAAACGAACAAACATGTATTTGCGGGCAAAGAAGTGACGAAAAGTCTGGGAAATATCCTGATACGGATTATTTTGCTGCTCATGCGGCAACTGAATATTCAGCCCAACAGAGGGCGATTTGCCATGAAAAGCCCCTTTGTTAGCTGCTTCCATAATCCCCGGCCCACCGCCGGAAATTACTGAAAAGCCAGAATCAGAGAGCAGGCGCGCGGTTTTCTCAGCCAGATCGTAATACGGTGTACCGGGCGGCACACGGGCGCTGCCGAACATTGTTACCGCCGGCTTGATCGCGGCCAGACGTTCCGTTGCCTCAACAAACTCTGACATAATGCCAAAAATCCGCCACGACTCGCGGGCCGATGCTGTTTGTAACAAAGCCTCGGACTCCACACCCATTACCAGTTTGTCATTTTCGGTCACGTGATGCCTCTTCTCTTGTTAGTGGACGGTTCGTCCTATCTTTATCGTGCTTTCCATGCCCTGCCCGACCTGCGCAACAAAGCGGGGGAGCCGACTGGCGCCATTTACGGCGTTTTGAACATGCTACGCCGGCTGGAAAGCGACCACAAGGCTGATTACAAGGCAGTGGTCTTCGACGCGAAGGGTAAAACCTTCCGGGACGACTGGTTTCCCCAATACAAAGCACACCGCCCGCCCATGCCGCCTGAGATGGTCGGTCAGATCGAACCGCTACACGCCGCCATCCGCGCCGCCGGCTGGCCATTGCTGATGGTCGATGGCGTCGAGGCTGACGACGTGATTGGCACGCTGGCGACGAATGCTACGGTGCACGGGCTAAAAACGCTGATTTCCACGGGTGACAAGGACCTGACACAACTGGTCAATGCCAATGTCAGCTGGTACAACACAATGAGCAACGAGTTGCTTGATGCCGCCGGGGTTGAGGCCAAGTTCGGTGTGCCACCCGAGAAAATCGTCGATTATCTCGCGCTGGTCGGCGATACCGTCGATGGCGTGCCTGGAGTAAGCAAATGCGGCCCGAAGACAGCCCTTAAATGGCTCAACCAGTACGGCTCGCTCGATGAAATTGTGGCCCATGCAGGCGAGATCGGTGGCGTAGTTGGCCAGAACCTGCGCGACCACCTTGGCTTCCTGCCGCTCGGCCGCAAGCTGGTTACTGTCGCCTGCGACCTACCGAATCTGCCCTCACCTAAGGATTTGACCGAAACTCCACGCGATAGCGACACCTTGCGCCTGCTATACGAACGCTATGAATTCCGCACCTGGCGGCGTGAGTTGGACACCCCCGGGACTGATCTGCCTCTGAGCACAGACCACACCGAGAACCCGGCCACACAAGTCCAGCTACCTCCGGCCATTACCGCGGTTAACTACGAAACTGTCCTGACCTGGACGCAGTTTGAGACCTGGCTGGCCAAAATCAACGCCGCCGAACTCACCGCCCTCGATACCGAAACGACCAGCCTCGGCTCATTTGAAGCCCGCATTGTCGGCATTTCGCTCGCTGTCACCCCCGGCGAAGCCTGCTACATCCCGCTCGCCCACACCGCCCCGGGTGTTGCTGACCAACTGCCCCGCGATGAGGTGCTGGCCAAACTAAAATCGTGGCTGGAAGCGACCGACCACAAAAAGGTGCTGCAGAATGCTAAATACGACCAGCACGTCTTTGCCAATCACGGCATCGCGCTGGCCGGCATTGCCCACGACACCCTGCTGCAAAGCTACGTCATCGAGTCCGACAAAGGCCACGACCTCGGTCAGCTGTGCACCCGCCATTTAGGCCTTGCCACCATCGCCTACGAAGACCTCTGCGGCAAAGGTGCCAAGCAAATCACCTTTGATCAGGTCGATCTCGAACGCGCCGCCACCTATGCCGCCGAGGATGCCGATGTCACACTACGCATCCACAACGTACTCCACCCGCAATTTGCTGCCGAACCCGGTCTATCGCGGATTTACCACGAGATTGAACTACCGTCCCGGCAGGTCATCTGGCAAATGGAGCGGACCGGCATCCTGATCGACGGCGACATACTGGCCCGCCAAAGCCACGAAATCGGCCAGAAAATCATGAAACTGGAGGGCGAAGCCTACGAACTCGCTGGCCAGCCATTCAATCTCGCCTCACCCAAGCAGCTCGGTGAAATACTGTTTACCAAGCTCGGCTTGCCGGTCAAAAAGAAAACCGCCTCCGGTGGGCCATCGACGGACGAAGAAGTGCTCTCCGAACTCGCCCTCGACTACCCCTTGCCCAAACTGCTGCTTGAACACCGCAGCCTGTCCAAACTGAAGGGCACCTACACCGACAAACTACCCCGGATGATCAACCCAGCCACCGGGAGAGTACATACTCACTTCTCTCAAGCATCTGTTGTTACTGGCCGCCTAGCCTCAAGCGAGCCTAACCTGCAAAACATTCCGGTACGCAGCGAGGAAGGGCGAAAAATCCGCACCGCCTTCATCGCCTTTGTGAGTATTCCGGTGACGATGATCATCGCG
>CAYRBE010000033.1:0-16416 GCA_964422345.1 uncultured Dechloromonas sp. | reverse complement strand
GAATGGCACCTACAGACCTGTGGTCTGAAGGTGATGTCATCCGCTGATTTCCTTCAGTGCGTTTTGAATCGCGTTGAAGTGCCAGTCGAGCTCGACAAGCCCTTTTTCGATCTCCTCGGACGATTGGCCTTGGTGAAAAGCCTTTTCGATCTGCAAGGCGCTTGCTGAAACGGCTTCGGCACAGAGCATGCCGGCGGCACCCTTCAGCGAATGCGCCAGTCTGCGCCCCCCCTCCAGGTCGCCTGCGGCCAGTTTGTTACGTATCGCTCCAATATCCTGGCCGTGCAGCTCGATCAGCTTGCCGAGCAGCCGGAGAAATGTGGCGCGGTTGCCGGAAATCTGCGCCAGGCCAGCCTTGAGGTTGACGCCGGGGATGTTGGGCAGGTCAGCGGTAGCGATGTCGATCGAAGCGACCGGAGTCCGGGCCGGTTCCGGCATTTCGGCAGAGGCTTCAAGGGCAGGCTTGTCCAGCCATTGACGCAAGGTGCGATAAAGCGCATTGGGCATGACCGGCTTGCCGAGAAAATCGCTCATGCCGACGGCAAGGCACGCTTGGCGGTCGGATTCGAAGGCATTGGCAGTCATGGCAACAATCGGTACCGCCGCATAGCCGGGGAGCCGGCGAATTTCTTGAGTTGCTTTCAGGCCGCCCATGACCGGCATCTGCATGTCCATCAGAATCAGGTCATAACGCCGGTTTTCGGCAAGGATGAGTGCTTCCCGGCCGTTTTCGGCAACGTCTGCAGTTAAACCGACGGCGTCGAGCATGTCGAGGGCGACTGCTTGGTTGATCGGGTTGTCTTCCACCAGCAATAACTGGCAATTTCCAAAACAACGTAGTTCGGCTGCGCTCAGGTTCCCGACTAATCCAGATTCCTCTCGGGAATCGGGCGCATTTCCTAGCAACTCATTCAGCAACTGCTCGAGTTCGGCATCAGATGGCTCCACCGTGAGCAGGGCATCGACGCATCCCCGCTCGAGTGGAGCATCCACTAATTGCCTGTCAGCCAGAGCGACCATCACGACGCATCGCAGGGGCGGTTGTTGCGCAGGATTGTGTAATCGCTTCTGTAACTCCGGTTCGCAGAACGCTGCGATATCGTCCTTTTTCCCTACACAAAACACGACATCGAAGGGCTGTTTTACGCGACAAGCGGTTTCTACACGGGTCACCAGCTCTGCTACGGTAGACACGCGCCGAACGTCAATTTTCATTTGGGACAATTGCGCCTGAATGCCACCGACCCGAGTTTCATCTCTACCAAGAATGATTGCACGCTTGCCGTTGAGATACGCTTGTGTCGTGTCAGGCAGATCGCTTTTGACGCTTCGTTTGAAGGGAATCTCTACCCAGAATGTGCTGCCCGCATCGGGCTTGGACTTTGCACCGATTCTCCCACCCATCAATTCTGCGATCTTTTTGCTGATTGCCAGTCCGAGGCCGGTGCCACCGAATTCGCGTGTGGTTGAACTGTCCTCCTGAGTGAAGGCCTCAAACAAGCTGTCTGACCGCGACGGGTCGAAACCGCGGCCGCTATCCTGCACTTCGAAGCGGACAAGTAGCTTGTCGGCAGTATCCTCAAGCAGGCAAACCTTCAGGTCGACTTGGCCGTGGTCCGTGAATTTTAGTGCGTTGCTCGAAAAATTGAGCAGGACCTGCCCGAGTCGCATTGGATCACCCCGGAGCGACGCTGGCAGTTTCGGGTCGATGCTGCTCCGCCATTCAATGCCTTTTCTGGTGGCGATTTCGACGGATTGACTGGTAACCAGATCGATGACGGAACGCAGTTTGAAATCGGTGGTCTCGATTTCGATCCGGCCGGCGTCAATTTTCGAGAAATCCAGAATGTCGTTGATCAGACGGAGCAGGTGTTGCGACGAATCGATGATGCGGGTGAGTCGTTCGCGCTGCTTCGGTTCCGCCTCGTCGCCTTCCATCAGCATGGCTGACGCAATGACCGCGTTAAGAGGGGTGCGAATTTCGTGTGACATGTTGGCGAGGAACTCGCTCTTGATGTGCGCCAGGCGCTCGGCATCCGCAAGGGCTTTCTTGCGTGCGAGATCAATTGCCTTTCGCTCCCGAATGTCGGTGAAGCCGAAAACAAAACCAAGTATGGCGTCGCTTTCGATGATTGCGCGGCAGGAATACTCCACCGGAAGCGCTTCGCCATCGGCGCGCCAGAAAGTCTCCTCAACATTGCTCACATCGTTCTGGCTATGGAGAATCGACTGGCTCGAGTTGTCGTCGCCAAACTCGCCGGTATGGTGGTGGAGGATGGAGTGGTTGATAGACAGACCGATCAGAGCACCGGCAGGGTAACCGAGCAAATTTTCGGCAGCGGGATTGATAAAGTTGATCGCCCCGATGCGGTCGGTACCGATGATGCCATTGGCGGTCGACGCAAGAATCAGCTTGATCCGTTGCTCTGAGGATTTCAGTTCGGCGGTTCGTTCAGCGACGATATGCTCTAGATGGGTTTGCTGGATTTCGAGTAGTTGGCGGGCGCGAGTCAGTTCGCTGATGTCCAGCATGGAGCCGACCATGCGAACGGGCTTGCCGTTCTGATCCCTGACTACCAGACCGCGATCGAGTACCTGAGCATACGTGCCGTCACTGCGTCGGAAACGGTATTCATCCTGCCAGCTGTCGAGCGAACTGTCTTCGAGGACGCGATGAAAACCCGTGGTGAGACGCTCCCGGTCATCGGGGTGCACGCGTTCGATCCACCAGGCCGCCGGCTGGGGTTCGCTGACGATGTCCTGCCAGCCAAAAATCTCTGCTCCGGTCTCGTTCCAGGTCTGTTGATCGGTTAGGAGATTCCAGTCCCAGATGACTTCGCGGGTTGCCTGCAACGCCAGACGCAGGCGCTCCTCGGTATTGGAGAGCTTCTGGGTAGTCAACTCCTGCTGAGTGATGTTTTCTTTGATCGCCAGATAGTGCGTTATTTGGCCATCCGGTTCGCTGCGGATGGGCGCGATGATGCTCTGGTCGGTGTAATGGCTGCCGTCCTTGCGCCGGTTGGTAAACCTGCCATACCACGGCTCACCACGTCGCAAGGTGTCCCATAGTTCTGCGTAGGTGCTTTCCGGCGTCTGGCCCGACTGCAGGATACGTTGGTTCTTGCCGATGATTTCGTCCGGCGCGTATCCGGTCGTCTTCGAAAAGGCAGGATTGACATACGAGACAGTGCCATCCAGTTCGGTAATGACGATGCTGTGCGGATTCTGTTCCACTGCGAGCGAAAGTTTCGCGATGGCGGCATTGCTCTTTTCCAGTTTACGCTGCTGTCGCCGAAGGGCATAAAAGGTCAGGAAGAGCATCAGGTTGATGATCAGGCCGACCACCGCCACAATGGTCGGCACCGTTATTTCTCCGGTCTTTCCGTATGATTCGGTGACATGGGCTGAAACTAGCCATTTACGTCCGACGACATTGATTGGCATTTGCCGGTTAAACAGGTGCGCCTCTTCGTTTGCAATTAGATGGAGGGCTGGTGAATCGCTTTGGTAAAGGAGGGTGGCGTCTGTTTCTATTTCGCCATCGTAAAGTTCGTAGTGGATTCCCGCTCTTCGGCCGCCAGTGATTCCGGCCATTAGGTCACCGACCCGGAATGGACTGTAAACAAAGCCAAAAATTGCCGCACGGCGCTCGGTCACGGTGCCGGTGGGCATATTGCTACGGTAAACGGGCACATAAACCAGAAAACCATGCTGCTGGGCTTCATCAGTTTCCTGAACCAGATTGACCCGTCCAGACATTGCCGGTTGTGCGGTTTCCATGGCCTTGATCATGGCTTCCCGTCGCACGGGTTCTGAGAACATGTCGTACCCGAAAGCCCGTTGATTGCGCCAGTCGAAGGGCTCAAGGTAAATGATGCTGCTGGTCGGATCCCTTTTTCCAGAAGGATGGATGGTGTACTCCGGAAAGCCGCCGGCTCGAACTTCACGAATGTGTTTGTCGATCTGTGCAGGGCGCATCATCAGGCTGAAGCCGATCCCTTGAATTCCGGGCAGATCTTGCGGAATGTGCAGGTTTTCGACATAAGTTCGCCATTGATTGCGATTGACGTTACCGGCGCTTTTGAACAGACCGGCGCCGCCGCGCAGGGTGGTTTCGTAGGTCAGTAATCGGGCTTCGATAGCTGCTGCCAGTTCATTGGTGTGGCGAATGAAGCGCTCTTCGATGTTCTTCTGTGCCATCGAGCTGGATACAGCCCAGGCAATCATGGTTACGAGCATAGAAAGCGCCAGCACGATCATCGAGAATTTCGGATGATGCAAAATTTGCCACTGACAGGCTCGGAAATTACTCGGCCAGATGCTTTCGGTTGTCATTGTTCAGAGTGCTGACCAGCAGGTAACGACGTTTCCTGGCGACGAGTACGTCAATCCGTCAAAAGCGTTTTTGGCCAAGGCGATACCTCTGCCATGTAGATCAAACAGGCGATCTTCGGAAAGTGTTTCGAATCCCCGCCAGTCGAAGCCCATGCCTTCGTCGCGGATGGTCAGCGCAATGCGTTCAGGATGCTGTTCAAGATGAATGTGCACCTTTCTATCCCGGTAAGCCGGCAGGGAGAGTCGGCGCGTGGTTTCGTTCAGCCAATTGTTCTGTTCGAGCAGTTTGCTTTTGCATTCATAGCTGATTTCCAGATTACCGTGCTCAATCGCGTTGATAAGTAGCTCAACTATTCCGACGGAAGCGTTTTCCGGTTCCGGGAACAGGCGGGCAAGAAAAGGCGTCAGAACCCGGGCATCATCTAGTGTCTTGATTTCGAAATTCGAGTTCCTCATGAAACCCAAGGCATCGTTGGCCTTCTCGATTTTGGAGGTCAAGAAGCGGCGCTCCCGACCTTCGCGGACAGCAATCTGGGTCAGAGCACGCAGCATGTCTCGGCGATAGGGTTTTTCAAGGTAGTGGTAGGCACCGGCGGCCATGCCTTTCGTTACATCGACGGAAGAGGCCAAGCCACTTTGAATGATCACCGGCACGTGTTTTAGGCCAGGTAATTCTCGCAGGCGCGGCAGCAGTTCAATCCCGTCGCCATCCGGCAGGTTTCGGTCAAGCAGGATGACATCGAAATTAACCAGGGAGTTTTCCTTAAGTACTTTCCAGGTCTTAGCGATACTTTCGGTTTCGATAACGACCACATCGTCCGGTTCAAGCATATGGCGAATCATCGTGCGACAAAGAGGGTCGTCATCGACGACCAGAATCATGGTTGCGGCCTTGAGGAGGGTATCAGTCATCATGTGCTCCTGAATCTGACAGCGCGACATCGCGCAGCACAGGTATAAAAAGGTGAATATTGGTGCCCTTGCCGGGTGTGCTGCGGATGCGTAGCGCGCCGCCGGACTGACGGGCGAAGGCGTAAGCCATTGCCAGTCCGAGCCCGGTGCCTTTACCCTTCGGTTTTGTCGTATAAAAAGGCTCCATCGCACGGGCGAGCACTTCCGGGGTCATGCCGGTGCCGGTATCGTCAATGCCGAGTACTAAATACTCTCCGGGTTTGAGGTCGATGGAGTCGACAGGGTCGTCGGCACTGATTTTGATGTTCTGCGTGTAAAGCATGGCAACCCCACCCTGGGGCATAGCATCACGGGCATTGATGACAAAGTTGAGCATGACGTTGTTGAGGGCGCCGACATCGATGGTTGCTTTGGATCGGGAGGCTTCGGCAATGACTATGACCTCGACTGTTCGTGCTGCGGATTGCTGCAAGAGTGGCTGGAGCTCCCTCAAGGCCGCATTGATATCGACGCATTCCTGCTTCGCCGGACGTCGGCGCGCAACCGCCTGCATGGCTCGCGTCACTTCATTTCCGCGCTCCGCTGCCAGGATCGCAAGTTTGACAAGCTCCTGATTAGTCGGGTCTTTTAGTCGGATCTCAAGGGTTTCGAGACCACCCATAATGATGCCGAGGATATTGTTGAAGTCGTGCGCCAGGCCGCTGACCAGTTGGCCGATGGCTTCCATTTTGGCTGCCTGGGCCATCCGCTCTTCCGCGATTAGCCGATGGCTGATGTTTTTGACGAGAACAAGGAAGCGTTTTGCAGTGCCGGTGTTAGACGCGAGAACACTGCTCAGTTCGACCGAAAACTCTTCGCCGGCCGCGTTGATCGCGAGATGCTGAATCGAACCGTTGGCACCGCAAGGACCAACCAAACGAACAAAGGCGGGCAATCCTGCTTGATGTTTTCGCTGATAGGATTCCGGTAGTAACAGTTCCTCAGCGCTGCGGCCGATGACTTCGCTGTCAGACCAGCCGAACATGACAGTTGCACGCGGACTCCATTCCAGCACGCTGCCGGCACCATCGATGGCCAGATAGGCATCGGGCAGCGAGAGCAGCAGAGAGAGGTGATCTGGCGCCAGACCTTTGTCCTCAAGGGGCTCCGCACACTGCTCATGTGCCAGATACTGATCTGTGCTTCGGGCTTTGAGCTGAGGGCGCTTGGGTAGGTATGGCATTAATTTGATGAAATATATTTAAAAGTATTGAAAAATGGTAACTCGTGTCTTACAATTTGGCAATGGTTAATCAGCATATTTTTTGGATTCAATATGCAAGTCACGAAAACTTTTTGTACTACGCGTGAGGCGGCCGGGTTGCTCGGTGTTTCGCTGAGCACTGCCCAGAATTGGGCTGAGTCAGGTTTGCTTAATTCGTGGAAAACGGAAGGCGGCCATCGGCGGATCTCGCGGGATTCGGTGATGAAACTCCTTGCTGATCCGCTCGCCGCGCCGGTTGCCAAGATCGAACGGTCTTTGTCGGCCAGTGAATCACGGAGATTGAGGGTGCTGATCGTCGAGGACGATGAGGCCTTGCGGCGGATTTATGAAATTCGCCTTTCTTTATGGGGGATTTCTCCTGTTGTCGAGACTGCAACGGATGGCTTTGACGGTCTGGTCAAAATTGGTCTGCAACGCCCGGATCTGCTGATTTCCGACTTGCAGATGCCACATTTAGATGGTTTTCAGATGATCCGCTCGCTACGCGGCATGTCGGATTGCGCTGCGATGAAAATTGTCGTTGTTACCGGGCTTTCGTCTAATGAGGTTGAAGTGGCTGGAGGCTTGCCACCTGAAGTTTCGATTTTTTCGAAACCAGTACCCTTTGCGCAAATCGAGGCGATTGCTCAGGCGCTGGCTGAAGAAAATGCGCGCTTGGCCATGAAGCCAGCCGTGGCCTGAAAACTCGAACTGGAGAGATAGCATGAAGAAAGTTCTGATCGTCGATGACCAGCCGGATATCCGCAGGCTCATTCATCTGACTCTAGGTAAGCGCTATGAAATTTTGGAGGCGGGAGACGGCGCCACGGCTCTCGAAATAGTGCGCGCCAGCCAACCCGATGCCGTGATTCTCGATGTCATGATGCCTGGCGAATTAGACGGATTTGAGGTCTTGAAGCAAATCAAGGGGGATCCTGTGCTCAATGCCATATTTGTCGTGATGGTCACGGCAAAGGGGCAGTCAGCTGATTTTGAAATAGGCATTCGTGCAGGTGCTGATGGGTATCTGATTAAACCTTTCAGTCCCTTGCAGCTGATGAATACTCTGCAAGAGCATCTGGAAAAATGACTGCGGATTCCCAGGGGCTTTCTGTGAACGACATAGTCGTATCGCACCAAGAGCTCCAGGCTCAACTCTACCGGTATGCGGAGGACATGCATCATCTGATGAGCGAGCACAATGCACTACAACATCGTTTTCGGGCGCTGGAGAATTCGACTCGCTCCGTCAGTGAATACCGGAATCTCTTGTCCACGCTGATACATTCCGCCAGCGATGCCTATCTGTCGACGGATTCCTCCGGGTTGGTTGTCAGCTCGACGCGCTCGATCAATCTGATTCTGGATCGGGAAGACATTATCGGCACCAATCTGATGGCGATGGTGTCTGCGGCATCACGCACTGAGCTGGAGTCGATGTTGAAGGCCGGACTGGATACCGAGGGTGAGTCGGAGTCGATTCGTCGCGTCGACTTTCTGACATCGGACGACCGGGTTATCAATGTTTTGATACGTATTATTGTTCCGGTACGCCAGCCAGATTTAAAAGGGGTTTGCCACTGGCTGCTTCGGCCGCTTCTCGATGACTTCCGTCCACTGGTCGATCAAGGAGGGAACGGAGAGCATTCCGGTGAGGCGATATTAGTTACCGACGTCGCCGGCAGGCTTGTTGCGATCGACTCTGCTTTCAGCATGATTACGGGCTATGCACCCGAAGAAGCTATCGGGATGCCGCTCGAAACTTTCAAGTCCTCGGTGCAGGGAGAGGTGTTTTTCCGCCTGTTGTGGAAGCAACTCCTTGAGCAGGGGGCGTGGCAAGGTGAAATTACCAATCGCCGCAAGTCGGGGGATGCCTATCCGGAATGGCTGTCGATCAGCTCCGTCCACGACAAGAGCGGTCAGCTTGTTGGGTATTTTGGAAAATTCCATGACTTGTTGCGATTGCATGAATCGGAAAAACACCTGTCACAACTGGCCTACTACGACGTGCTCACCGGCCTGCCAAATCGTCAACTGTTCCTTGATCGATTGAAGATGGCAATTACTCAGGCGCGTCGGTCCGGCAGGCCGATGGGGCTGTGTTTCATCGATCTGGATCGTTTCAAGCAGGTCAATGACACCCTGGGACACGATGTCGGCGACGAGCTTCTAAAAGCAGTAGCCCAGCGACTGAAAAGTGTCACGCGCGAGGTGGATACCGTCGCCCGTCTGGGTGGTGATGAATTTACGATCATCCTGCCCAGTCTGCTGGATGATCGGGATGCAGTGTCGGTGGCGACGAAGATTCTTGATGTTTTCCAGCCCCCCGTCGTGATCGGATCGCATCATTTATACGCGGCACCTTCGATTGGAATTTCGTTGTTCCCCGATCATGGAGAAGACGAAGCGACGCTGCTGCGTCGGGCCGATGCCGCGATGTATCACGCCAAATCTGATGGTGGAAATACTTACCGCATTTTCGAACTGGAGGATAAAGGTAACACCCAGGCCCTGAATATTGAAACAGCTTTCCTGGCGGCACTGCAGCGGGAAGAGCTTAGTCTAGTCTACCAGCCCCAGGTGTCGGCGGACGGGCATAAGTTGCAAGGGGTTGAAGCCTTGCTGCGTTGGAACAGCCCGAATTTTGGCGAGGTTTCGCCGGAAGTCTTCGTGCCGATTGCCGAATGGAGTGGCGCCATTATTGAAATCGGTCGCTGGGTGATCCGAAATGCTTGCCAGCAGCTTGCAGTCTGGCGGGAGGCTGGGGTGGCGATTGCCCGGGTTGCGGTGAATATTTCCGCCCGTCAATTGCGGGATGCAAATTTTACGACCATTGTCTTCGATGAGCTGGCGGCGGCCGGTTTGCCGGGCAAGGCACTAGAGCTTGAAATAACAGTAAGCGAGCTGATGCTCTATCCAGAGTCGACGCTGCTCAAGCTGAATGAACTCCGCTCACATGGCGTTTCGATCGCCATCGGTAATTTCGGAACCGGGTATTCGAATCTGGCACAACTGAACTCTCTGCCGATCGATCGCGTCAAGGTCGACCGTGCTTTTGTCCATGATCTCCAAGAGGATGGTCACGGGCAAGCAATCAGTACGTTTATTGTCACGATGGCAAATACAATGAATCTCGAGGTGGTGGCCGAGGGGGTTGAAACAACCGGTCAGTTAGAGCACTTCTTACGTCTGGGATGTCATTCTGTGCAGGGTTTTCTGTTTGCCAAACCAATGAAGCCGGATTCTCTGTGTGTATGGGTCGAACAAATGGAATTGGTGGGTGGGGGGAAAAATGTGGCATGAACGTAGAAAAATCCTCGCGCTGTTGGGAGCTACCGCATTTGCGCCCCTGCTGCGCGCAGCCAGTGGTGGCAACACGCTGAAAATCGCGGTCGTCGCGGAATATGGCATGCAAGGCAGCCATGCGGCGCAGAGCATCGAAAAGGGTGTTGCGCTTGCGATCGCGGAAATCAATGAACAGGGCGGCATTCTGCGGGGCCGGCCGTTGCAGTTGGTGCGTCGTGACGATCGCGGGCTGCCGGCCAGGGCCATTGATCACATGCGTGAAATGGCGGCCGATCCGAGTGTGCTGGCGGTCTTTTGCGGCCGCTTTTCACCGGTTGCCCTCGAGTTGGTTCCCGTCGCCACCGAGCTCGGTATCCTGTTACTGGATCCGTGGGCGGCGGCCGATGGAATTGCCAACAATGGTCAGAAACCCAATTATGTCTTCCGCCTCTCGCTGACCGACAGTTGGGCAATCGAGGCAATGATCGAGCATGCACGGCGGCGCCGCATGAAGCGCCTGACTGCCTTGCTGCCCAATACGGGATGGGGGCGCAGTTGTTTTGCGGCAATCGAACGTGTTCTCAAGGCAAAGCCGGGGATTCAGGTCGATACAATCTGGTACAACTGGGGGGATACGGACTTTTCGAATGCCCTGGTCTCGGCCAGACGCACCCAAAGCGATGCTTTGCTGATGGTTGCCAATGAATCGGAGGGCAAGCACATTCTCGATCTGGTCGATCGTACGCCGCCTGCCGAGCGTCTCCCGATCATTGCCCACTGGGGGATCTCGGCCGGTGATTTCAATCAGGTGACGGGGGGGCAGGCCAGTCGGCTGGATCTGGTGACGGTACAGACCTTTGCTTTTTCGAACACACCCAAAGGCCGTCAACAAAAGGTCATCAATTCCGCCCAGCGCCTGCTGGGTGAAGATGTGCGCAAACTGCCGGCACTGGTCGGCTTTGCGCATGCCTATGATATGACCTGGCTGCTGGCCAAGGCGATCGAAAAAGCGGGCGTACCAGACCGGAAGGCAATTCGTGACGCCATGGAAATGCTCGGGCCACAAGAGGGGCTGGTCAGTTCGTACCGTCGTCCGTTTTCTCCGGCCGAGCACGAAGCGCTCAGTCGCGACCACGTGTTCATGGCCCGCTTCAACAGTGATGGCCTTCTTGTCAGGGTTGAAGGGCGCTGAACGGTGCGCCTGATTCGTGATCTCCGCCGGCGTTTTGAAGACGCAACGCTGCAGCGTAAGATTGCCCTGGTCATGGGTATCGGCGGGCTGCTTGTCACCGCTGCGATGGGGGGCGCCGCATTCCTGCTGAGCCGTCAGCTGATCATTGCGAATACGCAGTCAACCCAGGCCTTGATCGCGCAACAGGTCGAGCGGGAAATCGTGCTCAAGCTGGAATCGGCCATTGCCCTGGCTCAGTCGTTGGCCAGCAATACGGTCACCGCCAATGCCTTGGCAGATAGCGTCGGGCGCTCAACCTACCTAGAGCCGCTGTTCAGTGCACAGTCGCTGCCATTTCACAATGCAGCGCTCGTTTTGACCGACTATAAGGGTGGTGTGGTTGCCGCCAGCGGCTCCCGAACTTCCGGAGATATGTACGGCAGGCAACTGGTCGTTCAGCATGTATTGGAGCGCGGGGTTCCAGAGTCCGGGCTCGCCGAGCAACCGGATTCCGGTGGTGTGATGCTACTTGCCGCCTTTCCGGTTATCTATCGTCTGACCGGGCAAACAGAGGGAGCGGTCATCCTGAGTATTCCGCTCAGTGCGCTGCCTCCCGGTGCTTCATCGAAATACCAGGTCGGTCTGCGGGATGGCGAGCATACGTTGCTGGCGGGTAGCGTTGGCGGCACCAAAGCGATCCGGACCGCCATCGACATGAACTTGCCGGCACCCTTCCAGACATTTCGACTGAATCTCGTGATCAGTCAGGATCGTGCAGTTGCGCTGCGCGATCTGGATATGCTGATTGTTGTCTTTCTGGTCGTCAGCGCCTTGTTGTTAATGGCCGTCACTGTCATTTCACGGGCGGCGGCCCGATTCCTCAGTCTGCCATTGAGTCAATTGGCGAGCGCTGTGCGGCGGATTAGCGAAACCGGTCGCCCCGGACCGGTAATGGAGTTGCAGCGCCAGGATGAGTTCGGTATGTTGGCCCGGGCCTTCCAGTCGATGCTGAACCGGCTTTCCGAGTCGTATGCGGTACTTGAACAACGTGTCGATGAACGAACACAGGCGCTGCTTATGTCGGAGAGCAAGCTGGCCGGCATTCTCGCTTCGCTGGTGGATGGCGTCTGGTCGCTTAGCCCTGACGGCAAGAGGGTGACCTATGTCAGCCCGTCGACTGCGGGTGTGACGGGACTTGAGCCGGAGGTCTTGCAGAATGACCTCGGCGAGTTTTTTTCTGCTGTTTATCCTGATGACCTGATCAAAGTCGAGGATGCGATGCGCCGTCTGGTTAAGCATGGTGGTTCCATTGACATTGAATTCCGCTTCTATAATCCGATCACGGGCCTGCGAGTGCTTCAGGCTCGGGCGCATACCGTGTATGACCACAATCACCAGGTTATTCGCCAGGACGGCATCCTGACCGATGTTACCCAGCGTAGTGAAGCCGAGTCGCTTTTGCGCAGCCGCGAGCTTTATTTGCGTGCCATTCTCGATAACTTCCCCTTCTTGGTCTGGCTGAAGGATGCCGACAGCAATTTTCTCGCGGCAAACAGCCGGTTTGCCGAAGCCTGCGGCCGATCTGCGGCGAACGAATTGGGCGGATTGAGCGACTTCGACGTCTGGCCGGCGGAGTTGGCGGAGCTTTATCGTGCCGACGATCGTGCGGTGATTGCAGGCCAGGTTGAGAAAAACGTCGAGGAGCCGTGCGAAATCGATGGCGAGCGTCGCTGGATAGAGACTTTCAAGAAGCCAGTCGTGAATGCCGATGGGCAGGTTGTCGGCACAGTCGGTTTCGCCCGCGATATCACCTCCCGCAAGCAAATGGAGCAGCAGTTGGCGGCCAGCGAGGAGCGCTGGGAACTGGCTATTTCCGGCGCCAACGACGGTGTCTGGGACTGGGATCTTCAGTCAGGTACACTTTTCCTGTCCGATCGATGGAAGTCGATGCTGGGATACCAGCCGGAAGACATCAGCAACCACTTCAGCGAGTGGGAAACGCGGATTCATCCGGACGATGTGGAAAGAGTCATGCAGGAAGTGAAGCGCCATCTGGACGGTAGTAGCTTGCTGTATCAGGTGGAACACCGGGTTCGCTGCAAGGATGGTCGTTACCGGTGGATTCTGGCGCGGGGCAAGGCGGTGCGCGATGCAGACGGTAAGGCGACCCGCTTTCTCGGTTCGCATTCTGACATCGATGAGCGCGTCGCAGCCGAAACGCGCCTGCGCTTGCGGACTGCGCAACTGAACGCGATCTTCACGCTCAGCCCGGATGGCTTTGTCGCTTTTGGCGAAAAGGATTCGATCGAGTATGTGAGTGCGGCCTTCACTGACCTTACTGGTCTGGCCGCCCATGAAGTGATCGGCCTTTCCGAAACGGGGCTTATTGATCAGCTCGGCGCGCTGTGCATCGCTGATTCACGCGGCAACCAGTTGGCGCTCGAAGCGTTACGTTCGTTGGCCGAAGATGCCGAGCCGGAGCATGGACGAAACCTGCTTGATATAACCGGGCCGGCGCTGCGGACGGTCGAGGTTGGTCGACGCCGCAGCTCGGGCCAGAATGTTTCGAAAATCTATTATGTTCGCGACGTGACCCATGAAACCGAAGTCGACCGGATGAAAAGCGAATTTCTGTCGACGGCGGCCCATGAGTTGAGAACCCCGATGGTGAGTATTCTGGGTTTCTCGGAATTGCTGTTGAACAATGACGATTATGATCATGAAACCGTTACGGAACTGGTAGAAACGATCCACCGGCAATCCAAATTGATGGCTGCCATCATCAACGAACTGCTCGATCTGGCGCGAATCGAGGCACGGCGTGGTCAGGATTTCGAAATCGAGTCCCTTGATCTTAATGTGCTGATCCGCGAAGCCGTTCAGTCATTCCGCTTCCCCGAAGATAATCGCGTTCCGGTTGTTCATCTGCCGGTGTTCCCAGCCGAAACGGAGGGGGATCGCCGGAAGATTACGCAGACGGTGCTCAATGTGCTCTCCAATGCGTTCAAATATTCGCCGCTGGGTGGCGAGATCCGTATCGATTTGCAGCCAAAATCCCGATCCGGTCGGGCTGGCTTCAGTGTCGATGTGCGAGATCATGGGGTTGGCATGACGCCAGAGTCTGTCGCCCGGGTTTGCGAGCGGTTTTTTCGGGCGGATACCTCGGGAAGGATATTGGGTACAGGCCTGGGGATGAGTATCGTCAAGGAAATCATCGAATTGCACGGTGGCGCGCTGGATGTCTCGAGCACCCCGGGTGAAGGGACCCTAGTCAGTTTGTGGCTGCCGGAATCGGCATCGGTTGAAAAGGAAGTGCCCGCGTGAGCAGGAAAACCATACTGATGGTTGAAGATCGCCCGGAGATCCGCAAGCTGGTGACTATGGCCTTGCGCACCCTGCCTTATGAAGTGATCGAGGCCGACAGTGGCGAGGCTGGCCTCAAAAAGGTGGTCGAGCTCCGGCCGGATCTGGTTCTGCTCGATGTGATGATGCCCGGACATCTCGATGGACTGAGTGTGTGCCGGGCGATCAAGGGAAATCCCGAGTTGGCAGCGATTCCTGTGGTGATGGTCAGTGCGTTGACTCAGGCGTCCGATCTCAAACTGGCCCGCGAGGCGGGGGCCGACGATTATCTGACGAAGCCGTTTTCGCTTTTCGGATTGATGGTGACGATCAATCGACTGATTGGCAAGCAGAGTGCTGATCGTGAATGATGATTTCATTTTCGAGAGCGGGCTTGTGATCGGGTCATTAAAGTGTTTAAAGCATGTTCTCATGCGACCTTTTTCGGTCCAATATCTAAATATGATGAATCGCTATTGTGATCAGTTTCGACTTGAATTCCGGCGGTATCGTATCGCGCATGCAGTGACCTCTGACCTACCTAGGGATTTTTGTACCACGTAAAACTTGAGAGGATGGCTTCCTTGCAGAGAGGAAGTCATGAGAAAGAGCAGATTTACAGAGGTACAGATAGTTACCATCCTGCGTGAAGCAGATAAGTTGCCAGTGGCTGAAGTGGCAAAGAAGCATGGTGTCAGCGAACAGACGGTATATAGCTGGCGCAGGCGCTTCGGTGCGATGGATAAAAACGAGGTAATACACTTGCGGCAACTCGAAACGGAGAATGAACGGCTGAAGAAACTATTGGCCGAGCGGGATCTGGAAATCGAAGTGATGAAGGAAATTGCCTCAAAAAATGGTGAGCGCACCCGCTCGTCGTCAGCAGGTTGAGTACGCCAAGGCGCACGGCCTGTCAGAACGACGGGCGTGTGCGCTGATGAGTGTGGTGAGATCAGCCGTTCTGGATTTGCCCGCAGCCAAGCACGTAGTGATTTGATGGTTGTATGCCACAACGGAACGCTGCGCTGCTTACGACCCTTGCCATGCAGATGGACACAAGCGGCGCTGGCGTCGAGAACCTCAGCGCGGACCTTGATCCCGATGGTTGATTTGGTTTTGCTCATTTGCCATTCCTAATGAGCGAACTTTGCTGGGTGCTTCATGCAAGATTTTTTGTCCATTGGTAGGCCTTTTTGTTTCGTGTAATTGATTTTTTGAGGCAACGACAAAACAAGCATGCTAGCAAAAATTGGTTTCATATATGAAGCTTATGGTTTCATCTTTATTGTTTTTGGTATCATTTAGTTTTGCTTTTTTTATTTTTGTGTATAAAATGAAATCATTGAACCCATGGAAAGACTTGTCAGCATGCAAAGAATAGGGGCACCTAGCGCATTCCTTACGACGCGCGAAGCAGCTCAGGCGCTGGGTGTCTCGTTGCGTACTGCGCAATTATGGGTTGATAACGGACAACTTGAAGCCTGGAAAACTGAGGGAGGCCATCGCCGGATCGCTCGCTGCTCGGTTGAGCGTCAGCTCGAAGGGGATTTGTCGACTCGGTCGCCCATGACTCCTGAGGGATCGGCAATCACCGTCCCCGAACGAATCAGGGTGCTCATCGTCGAAAACGACAGCTTTCTGCTCAAACTCTACAAAAGAATGTTTGCGAGCTGGAACATGCCGATTGATGTCATTACCGCTGGCAACGGCATCGATGGTCTTATTCGTATTGGCAAAGACTCGCCGGACCTGATAATTGCGAATCTGGCAATGCCCGGTATGGACGGCATCCAGTTGATACGCAATCTTGCCGCCTCATCCTTGCTCGAAGGCCTTCAGATTATTGTGATTTCGAGCTTGGGCGCGGCAGAAATCACTGCGCGTGGCGGACTGCCGCCAGAAATTCCTGTTTTCTCCAAGCCTATCCTTTTCCCCCAACTCAAGAGCATCGTCAATAGCATTGTCGAACGCCGCTTAGCCTATCTCTAGGGAGATACGAAATGAATCCCAGCGAAAGTACGTCTATCTCGGCCAATGCGTCGGTGCCCAATCGCAGAAGCTTGGATAACGAATCAAATATCACCACTACAAACGAAACTAATTTGGAGCCCAGCATGGCCAAGGTACT
>CAYRBE010000032.1:8593-16724 GCA_964422345.1 uncultured Dechloromonas sp. | reverse complement strand
AATTTCCAGATATTGCCCAAACCGATGGCCGAACCAGCGGTAACGAGAATAAAGGCCCAGCGACTGGACCAATGGCTGCGTGCTGTTTGTGATGAACTCATGGTGCTAATTGAATTTCCGGCAAAAATAGATTTCAAGGCGCGAATCACCTGAAAACCGGCAGTATATTCGTATGCGGATGATCAAAATTTGATTGGGTTCATAAACTGACCTGCCCGGGGATTTTCGTGTCACAAAAGTTTTGCTTTCCAATGCAAGAGCACCACCTTGGTCTATAGCACCCAAATTGAAGCGGTCAATCGATAGATTAATCTTTCTGCAACACATAATTAATAGAGTGAGCGGCATTCTTCAAACCGTGAGCGCCACATGCACTTCCTTGATTCACTCTCCGTTCGTGCAAGGCTTTTCCTGATGGTGGGTATTGGAACAGCCTTTAGCTTGATACTTTTAGCCACCGCCCTGATTTCATTCAACGGTTTCAGAACAGATATTGGTCTGGTTTCGACAGAGGTCGAAAATTCATCCCGTGCTTTGGCACGAGTTAGCGCCGCCCAAAGCGCCTTCCAGACCCAGTTACGCGGCTTGAACAATATGTTGCTGCGTAATTTTATGGCTCAGGAATACGAAAAGGCTCACGTCGACTTCGTGGCCGGTCAAAAGGACTTCTGGCAACAACTGGATGCACTGGATGCACTGAATCAAAAACACGGCATCAAAGGGCAGCCCAATCTGGTTGAAATCAGAACTCAGGCCATGGAGTTAAACCAACTTTACGAACAGGTATTGGCTGAAAACCAGCCGGGAATGCCAAAGTACACAGTAATGGTCGACGCTGCCTTGCGTGATGCTGATCTGCCACTCATCAAGGCACTTGCCAAGGCCAACGAAGCAATTAGCCTAACGACCAACGAAGTGGTCAGTAACGCATCGACTGTTGCAGAAAATCGCCATGGCGAGACGGTGGTGCAAATTTTGTTAGTGGGCATTGGCGGCAGTGTCCTGGCCTTATTGCTGGCCGGCTATCTTGGCACGCACCTGATCAACCGACTCGGTGGCGAACTGGAACCGGTGGTTGAAGCGGCGCGCCGAATTGCCGATGGCAATTTGAGCCAAGGTATCCCAACCGGCAAGGCTGCTGCTGATTCACTGGTCGTTGCAGTCAGTGACATGCAGACCCGGTTGCGCGATCTGATTTCTCAGGTAAAACATGGCGCAAACAGCACTTCGCTGAACGCACAAACGCTTCGCGAATCTGCCAATTTAGTCGCTTCATCTTCATCCGAGCAAAGCGATTCAGCGGCAATCATCACCGCCGCTATCGAGGAACTCACCACCGCGATTTCAGTCATGGCGGATAGTGCCGGTGCGGCAGCTGACGCCAGCCGGATGACACGGCAGACGGCGAATGAAAGCGGACAGATCATTCATCAGGCGATTGGCGAGATCGGCAACATTTTCAATCAGGCCAATGCTTCCGCCAGTTTGATGATCGACCTCAAGCAGCACACCTTGGAAATTTCTGGCTTTGCGCAAGAAATCAAACAAATTTCCGAGCAAACCAACCTGCTCTCCCTCAACGCAGCAATTGAAGCAGCCCGCGCCGGAGATGCCGGACGTGGCTTTGCCGTAGTGGCCGATGAAGTTCGCAAGCTGGCGAACCATACCTCCGAGACCACCCACAAAATCGAAAGTCTGGTATCAAAACTCAGCAACGCGGCGCAACAAACTGCTGATGCCGTATCAGCCACAGCAGAACAGGCGCAGCGTGGCACCGAACTGGCCTCGTCCGCCGGTGAAGCAATCGCCACAATTGAAGCCTATTGCGAACGCTCGATGATCTCCGCCCGTGAAATCGTTGAGGTGCTTGCCGAACAACGATTGGCCGCAGAGCAAATTTCTCAAAATACTGAGCGTATGGCACAAACCATCGAACGCGGATCTCAGGCGGCGTCTGATTCATCAGCCAGCGCCAACGAAGTGGCCTCTTTAGCCGAACGTATGCGTCAATCGACGCTCCAGTTCAGCGTTTAGCAAACTACCGATAGCGCAAACAACCCAGAGAATGGTGGCTTAAAGCTCACAACTATTTCTCTGGGTAAGCCAAATGGTTTTTGCCATATTTGGCGTGTGCACCGTAGCATTACCGAACTAAATTGGGGTTTGGCCCACAAAGCTTTAAACTAGCAACCTTGCACCGCAGCAATTCTTGGTGCGCCGGTATTTTTTTGTCGCCACAATGGCGCCTTGCTTCCCCCTATTCGCTTTCTCCCAAAGGTAATTCGATGCACCCAGTCCATGATTTTGATGCCCTCCTGCTATTGGCCGTAGCCCTTTCATCCAAGCGCCGGCCGGCTGATCTGGTCGAGATCATGGCGGCAGCCGATCTGATTCAAGGCAATATACCGACTGAGTCAAAGCTGAGCGATGCGTTCTCCCGTTTGGCTGTGCACGGCCTGCTGATTGAACAGGATGGCGGCTACGCGCTAACCCCGGACGCACAAAAGTTGGTTGAGAGTGTGCCGAGAAAAGTTGAGTCAGCCGAGCGAATTTTCCACACCCGCGATTTCCTCTCGGAATACATCACCCGTGGCGAACACGCCAATGTCCTGGTCACTGCCGAACAGATCAAGCTGGCCATACAAGCACACCGTACCGCCGGACTAAGCAAAGCCAAAAACCTGCTTATTCCCAAGCCAAAACCAGCTGAAGCGCCTTCCCGCCCCGGCCAGCGCCAGCGCCGCCCTGCCCCGCAGCGTCGCCGTAAGGACTGAGTAATTTCGTGACTTCAGCCGACACCCAGACCCGCCCCTTCAGCGAACTGCCCCTGCCGCCAGCCATGCTGGCCAACCTGACGCAGCTTGAATACCTCAACATGACGCCGATTCAGGCGGCCAGCCTGCCATTGACGCTGGCCGGGCACGACCTGATCGCTCAGGCCAAGACCGGCAGCGGCAAGACTGCCGCCTTTGCGCTCAGCCTGCTCAATAAACTTGATCCCCGCACGCTGGCGGTGCAGGCGATGGTGCTTTGCCCGACTCGTGAACTGGCCGATCAGGTGACGCAGGAAATCCGTCGTCTCGCCCGCTTTGAAGACAACATCCGTGTGCTCTCGCTGGTTGGTGGTTCTACCTTACGCAATCAGGCAACCAGCCTTGAAAATGGCGTTCATATCGTGGTCGGCACCCCCGGCCGCATCATGGACCACATGCAGCGCGAATACCTCAAGCTTGACCAGTTAAATACGCTGGTGCTGGATGAAGCCGACCGCATGCTCGACATGGGTTTCAATGACGACATCGCCTTCATCGCCAAGCGTTGCCCGGCCAAGCGCCAAACCCTGATGTTTTCTGCGACCTACCCGGAAGGCATCGCCCGGCTGGCCAGCCAGTTCCTGAAAAATCCGCAGGAAGTGAAACTACTGGAACAGCACGCGGAAACCAAAATTCGCCAACGCTTTTACGAAGTCACCAACGACAACCGTCTGGCTGCAGTCGCCACCCTGCTCAAGCATTACCGCCCGGTCAGCACGCTGGCCTTCTGCAATACCAAACAGCAATGTCGTGACCTGCTCAATGTTTTGCGCACCCAAGGCATCCACGCCCTGACTTTGAATGGCGATCTCGAACAACGCGAGCGCGATCAGGTACTGATCCAATTTGCCAACAACAGTTGCTCGGTGCTTGTGGCCACCGACGTCGCCGCACGCGGGCTGGATATCAGCCAGCTCGAAGTGGTGATCAACGTTGATGTCACGCCTGACCCGGAGATCCATATCCACCGGATTGGCCGCACCGGCCGCGCCGATCAGCAAGGTTGGGCGCTCAGCCTCTACACCAGCGCCGACAAACGGCGTTTGAGTACGATTGCCGAGATGATGGGCACCAAACTCGACATGCATCGCCTCTGCGATCTGCCAGAGCCTGACCCCAGCCCACTCACATCACCCATGGCGACCCTGCTGATTCTTGGCGGGCGCAAGGAAAAAATCCGCCCGGGCGACGTACTGGGTGCGCTCACCGGCGAAGCCGGATTCACCAAGGAACAGGTCGGGAAAATCACAGTCACTGATCAAACCACCTACGTTGCCGTGGCGCGTTCGATCTACCGTGAAGCCGTAAAAAAGTTATCAGCCGGCAAAATCAAAGGGAAATCGGTCAACGTCCGTGCGCTTTAGCACGTTCTGACCTCAGGAGTTCAAGAGGTATTGCGCCCTCTTAACTCCTGCCTAGGCAAAAGCCGCAGTACGCTTACCAAGAATATATTTGGCGTACCTTCCATCCTCATTCAGGATGTGGTCAAACAACCAGATCGTAATAAACAGGTTTAGTTTTAACGAGGTCTTATTGCGGCTGTTTACATGAATTTCTTCACGTAGTTCAGCAATTTTTGCTTCGATTTCAGCATGCTCCTTTTTATGAGCAGCGAGTTCAGGGTAATTGTGTAATGCAAGCAACTGCTCTTCACTGGCAAAGTGAGTTTTTGTGTATTCAACAAGCTGATCCAAAGCCTTCCCTGCGGCATGAAACCCAGTCGAATCAAACAAATGCCCCGATGCGACGCGTCTAAACTCCTCAATTAGATGAATCCATCGCGCATGCTGGATATCCATTTCCTCAATACCAATACTGTACATTGGGTCAATAACCACGGCCCCACCCCCAAAAAATCATTCAATTTGATTTTATTTATCAAAAAAGCATTTTTTGGGCGGTATATTACATAAATATCAATTATCGTCTCCTGACTTACGTCAAATATGGACAACTACGATCCTTCTTCAAGAATAAGTGGCTACGATGATATTCAGGACTCATTCGGGCCAAAACCCACTGCAGGATTGATGCTCCAAAGAGGCTTAGCTGTAATATCAAGATGGCAAAGATAAGCTCGGAGATCGAATTCCAGCTGAAAGTAATCCGGCGCCATATGCTGGCATAGCTGGTAAAACGCCTTGTCGTGCTGGCGCTCTTTCAGATGCGCCAATTCATGCACCACGATCATCCTGAGAAACGCTTCAGGCATCTCCTTGAACACCGCCGCCACCCGAATCTCCCGCTTGGCCTTGAGCTTTCCGCCCTGAACCCGCGAAATACTGGTATGCGTCCCCAGCGCCTGCCGGAGCACTTGCAGCTTGTTATCGTAGGCCACCTTATTCAAGGTACTGGCCCCACGCAGGTATTCATTCTTCAAACCAAGAACGTAATCGTATAGCGCTTTATCGGAACGAATCTCGTGAGGATCAGGGTATTTTTTGAGCAGTATTTTGCTCAGTTGATCTGATGCAATCAAACCCTGAACCTGAGCCACTGTATCTGCGGGATAGCCTGTCAGATATTTAAGTGGTGGCAACATCAGTATCGAAATCCATCTGTGCCACGTTGGCTATATTGTTCATTAAGCCAATGCTGCGTTGGATAGCCCAACATGCATCAACTTTTCTATGGCCAATTCTATATCAACAGGTGCCAATCACATTTTATGTGGACGCAGGCACCTCTTTGAGCTTCGATGGAAATAGCAAAAGTACGTGCTATTTACCGCCACATTACTTTTCAACAAACGCCCGCTCAATAACGTAGTCACCCAGCTCCCCGGTGTGATGCCGCGCCACTTTGAAACCCCGCGCATCAAGCATGGCTGCCGTATCAGTCAACATCGCTGGGCTACCGCAAATCATTGCCCGGTCGGTTGCCGGGTCAAGCTCTGGCTGATTGATATCAGCAAATAATTGCCCGGATTCAATCAGGTCAGTCAGCCGGCCCTCATTGCGGAAGTTTTCACGCGTCACGGTGGGGTAATAAATCAGTTTTTCACGCGCCCAGTCCCCGAAGAATTCGTGATTGGTCAATTCCTGATCAATGTAGTCGTGATAAGCCAGCTCACTAGTCCAGCGTACGCCGTGAATGAGGATGATTTTTTCGAATTTCTCATAGACCTCGGGATCATGAATCAGGCTCATGAAGGGTGCCAAACCGGTACCCGTTGCAAACATGAACAAACGCTTGCCCGGCTTCAGGTCATGCAAAACCAATGTGCCGGTGGGCTTTTTACTGACAATGATCGGATCACCCGGCTGGAGATGTTGCAAACGTGATGTCAGCGGCCCGTTCGCCACTTTGATACTGAAAAACTCCAGATATTCTTCATGGTTGGCACTGGCAATACTGTAAGCCCGAGTCAGCGGCTTGCCCTCCACCTCTAGGCCGATCATCACAAACTGGCCGTTGATAAAGCGTAGCCCAGGGTCACGGGTAGTGCGAAATGAAAACAGGCTGTCATTCCAGTGATGGACGGAAATGACTTCTTGGGTGGCAAGTGCGCTCATGGCAAAAATCTCTCTTGTTTCAATATGGAGCGAAGCATAAGCCTTTCCTGCATATATAAATAAGCGGATAATTTATATATCACTTACCTATTTTATCGATATGCATATCACCCTCCGCCAAATACAAGTCTTTGCGGCAATCGCTCGCAGCGAGAATGTTTCGCGTGCAGCGCAAACGCTTGCCATGTCGCAATCTGCCGCCAGCAGCGCGCTGGTTGAATTAGAGCGGCAATTTGATTGCCCACTGTTCGATCGAATCGGTAAGTCGCTCCGGCTGAACAGTACGGGACGTGGCTTATTACCGCAGGCTGAGGACATGCTGGCCCGGGCTACAGATATTGAGGGCTATCTCTCAGGCGGACGCCTTGGCCCACTGGCGGTCGGCGCTACTTTAACAATCGGCAATTATCTAGCGACGCTTATTGTCGCCAACTACCTGCAAGACAATCCAAACTCAAAAGTTGAGCTGCACGTCGCCAATACCGAGCGAATTGTCGAACAACTGGTTCATTACGAGATGGATATTGGCCTGATCGAAGGCGAGGTGACCCATCCGGATTTACTCATAGAGCCGTGGCTCAATGATGCGCTGGTCGTATTTTGCGCCCCGCAGCATCCACTGAGCAATACACTGCAGCCCAGCAATGATCTGCTTTCCGAACAAAATTGGATTGTCCGTGAGCGTGGCTCCGGGACTCGCGCCTTGTTTGATCGCAGCATCGGAAAGGCTTTGCCGAATCGAAAAGTCAGACTGGAGCTTGAACACACTGAGGCAATCAAACGTGCGGTTGAATCCGGCCTCGGCATCGGCTGCCTGTCACGTCTTTCGCTGCGCGAAGCATTTCGCCGTGGCAGTCTGATTGAAATTGCCACACCGCAATTTGACCTGCGCCGCCAGTTCTACTTTGCCCGCCACCGCCTGCGCCATCTCAGCCCGGCAGCTCAGCATTTTCTTGCGCTCTGCCGGAAAACGAGCGGAACAGCCCAGGGAACGGATACGCTCGAATTGCCATTTATCAGCTAAATACTACGGTGCACAGCGAAAAATGGCCTATTTTCGTTGATCGCTCAGACATCACGCAAAAGTCATCGAGCCATCAAGCTCAGGTATAATCGGCGGTTTAGTCGACTACGTTCGCGTCAGGAACATCACTCTATGCATGACTGCAAGGTTCTGTCGCTGATTTGCCGTTTTGCCGGCACCGGGCTGTTTGCCCTCTCCCTTCTAATAAGCGCGCCGGTTCAGGCCCAGACTGACAACCCGTTTTCTGCTTTAATCCGTTTCCTGCCCTCACTCAGCGAATCTGGCATCGCAACCCCAACCGACGAACTGACTGTTCACGAAATCGTCAGCGCGCTGCAGCCACCCAATAGCATCGATCTAACGGCCAACCCGGACAATCTCTGGGATCGCTTACGTAACGGCTTTGCGATGCCTAACCTCAATGATGATCTGACGCTGCATTATCAGCAGTGGTATCAAAACCGGCCGGATGCCTTACGTCGCATGGTCGAGCGCAGTCGCCCCCTACTCCACCATATCGTCGAAGAAATCGAGAAGCGTGGCATGCCGACCGAACTGGCCCTACTCCCGATGGTGGAAAGCTCGTTCAACCCGATGGCCTATTCAAAGGCACATGCCTCCGGCCTATGGCAGTTCATTCCCGCCACCGGCAAACGCTTCAATCTTGAACAAAACTGGTGGAAGGATCAGCGCCGCGACATCGTTGCCTCAACCGGCGCCGCCCTCGATTATCTGCAGAATATCTACGAGCTGAATGGCGACTGGCACCTCGCGCTGGC
>CAYRBE010000032.1:0-8493 GCA_964422345.1 uncultured Dechloromonas sp. | reverse complement strand
GCCGACACCACCGTCGTGATACCGGCCGACAAAATGGACTCCTTCCGCAGCAATCTGGAAAACCATGCCGCCCCGCTGAGCGAATGGCAGTCTTACACACTGAAAAATGGCGAAAAACTGACCAATGTCGCACCGCGCTTTGGCATTCCACTGGCTGAATTACTGAAAGTTAACAGCCTGAGCGGAAAAATTCGCCTTGGCGCGGGTTCCACATTGCTCGTCCCAGCGGGGAATGGCGGCGATGATCTCAGCAAGCTACAAAACACACCTTCGCTACCGCAAATTATCGAACCCGAACCGGTAAGCAAAACAGCCAGTAAAGCTGCTGCCACGACCAAACCGGAAAAGAATTCGAAGGCAGATACCAAGCCAGCAAAAAACGGCGCCAAGCATGAGAGCAAACAAGCAGGCAAGACAGCAGGAAAGGCCACTGGAAAAACACAGGCTGCGAGCCAGTCCAGTACAAAATCAGTAAAAGCCAGCAGCCCCGTAAAACCCAAGACAGCCAGCAGCAAACCTGCCACACCAGCTAAAACCACAACATCAACAAACGCCCGACGCGGCTAATTGGTTTTTGGCATTAAATGGCAGTGCACCGTATGAGTCGCTGAAGCGGCGCTAGCATCAGGATAAGTTTCCCGGCAAACCACCATCGCCTGTGGGCAACGCGGATGAAAGTGACAACCGGCAGGCGGATTTGCCGGAGAAGGCGTTTCACCTGACAAACGAATGATTTTCCCCGGCACATCGAGCTTGGGCACCGGCACCGCCGACAACAATGCCTGGGTATAAGGGTGGCGTGGTGAGCGCAACACTTCTTCCGCTCTGCCCCGCTCAACAATCCGTCCGAGGTACATCACCGCCACATCGTGGGCTAGATACTCGACCACGGCAAAGTTATGGGTAATGAACAGGTAGGCCACCCCAAGTTCTTCCTGCAGCTTTTTCAGCAGATTGAGAATTTGCGCCTGCACCGACACATCCAGCGCCGAGGTCGGTTCATCGCAAATCAACAATTCAGGCTGTACCGCCAAAGCGCGGGCAATCGCAATCCGCTGACGCTGACCGCCGGAAAACTCATGGGGATAACGCCCCGCCGCCTCATCGGGCAACCCCACCTGCTTGAGCAATGCCACCACAGCGGCCGCCTGCAAGGCTGAGTCGGCCTTCGCCCCCAGCGCAGTCATGCCCTCGGCAATAATTTCGCCAACTCGCATCCGGGGATTCAGCGAAGCAAAGGGGTCCTGAAACACCATTTGCATGTGCCGCCGGGCGGCCCGTAGGCGTTTTGGCCTCATCCCAACCAGCTCGCGCCCGCCAAGCTGAACACTGCCAGCAGTGGGTTTGATCAGTTGCAGCAAGGCCTTGCCCACCGTGGTTTTACCGCAGCCGGATTCTCCGACCAGCGCCAGAGTACGTCCGGGTGAAATCGTCAGCGAGACACCATCAACCGCACGAACATGGCCGACCGTTTTCTGAAACAGGCCACGCCGGATTGGAAAATGCACCTGCAGGCCGTTCAGATTGAGGAAAGGCCGGGCTGGCTCAATATTCAAATCGGTCACTGCGCAACCGGATTTCTCAGCGCCACTACGTTCCCCCGTCCAGTGACAACGAACGAGATGTCCATCTTCAGCTTCGCGCCATTCCGGTGAAACTTCCCGGCATTTCGCCATCACTTGTGGGCAACGCTGGGCGAAACGGCAACCTGACGGCATTTCGGACAAACTAGGCACCTGCCCCGGAATTGTCGTCAGCCGGCTTCCACGGCGCGAAACCTCAGGCAATGCGGCAAACAGGGCTTGGGTATAAGGGTGACGCGGCTGAGTAAAAAACGCCTCGCGACTTGCCACCTCAACCAACTCACCGGCATACATCACGCCGATGCACTGCGCCATCCGCGCCACCACGCCGAGATCATGGGTAATCAGCAACATGCCCATACCCCGACTGGCCTGAAGATCAGCCAGCAGATCGAGAATCTGCGCCTGAACAGTCACATCAAGGGCGGTCGTTGGCTCGTCGGCAATCAACAAAGCGGGTTCGCAGGCCAGCGCAATGGCGATCATCACCCGCTGCTTCATCCCGCCGGATAACTGGAAGGGATACTCTCCCAGCCGACGCTCAGGATCAGCAATGCCCACCTGTTTCAACAGGCCAACCATGACCGCAACCGCAGCTTCACCCGACAAATCACGATACCTGGTGAGTACCTCACCAATCTGCCGCCCCACCGTCAGCACAGGATTCAGGCTGGTCGCCGGTTCCTGAAAAATCATCGCCATCTTGCTGCCGCGAATCTGCCGCATATCAGCTTCGGCCAGCGTCAGCAGTGATTCACCATCAAACGCCACGCTACCGCCCAGTATCCGCCCGGCTGGCGGCAACAAACGCATGATTGCCTGCGCCGTCGCTGACTTGCCACAACCGGACTCGCCCAGTAGCGCAAAGGTTTCACCCGCAGAAATTGCAAAAGAAATGCCGTCCACCGCAGCAAAGGTTTGACGACCCGTGGTGAACCCCAGACGAAGATCTTTTACTTCAAGCATCAGGCCGCTCTCGGATCAAAGGCATCACGAACCGCATCGGCAAACAGATTTGCCGCCAGCACGAGTACAAACATGGCAAAAAAAGCTGCCGCCAGCGACCACCAGACAACCGGCTCGCGGCCCAACTCCAAGCGAGCGCTGTTGATCATGGTGCCAAAACTGGTCATTGAAGGATCGACCCCAATACCAACATAAGAAAGCACCGCTTCAGCCAGCACCAGCCCGGAAAAATCCATCACCAGCGCGATGATCACGATGTGCATCAGATTAGGCAGAATGTGACGCACGATAATCCGCCCGTTGGATACGCCAAAAGCCTGCGCTGCCTGTATGTATTCCAGTTCGCGCAACTTCAGTGTCTCGCCTCGCAGCAGGCGGCAAAGTCCAGTCCAGCTGGTGATACCAAGGATGAAACAAAGCGCCAGCAAGCGCAGATCAGCCCGCTCAGCAGCCGTAGAAAACCATTGCGGATGGGTGTCGATCACCACCTGCATCATCAGCACCGCAGCAGCAATCAACAAGACGCCGGGGATCGAACTCAGCACCGTATAAGCGTACTGAATGACATCATCCACCCAGCCCCGGAAATAACCGGCAACAATCCCCAGCAAGACCGCCATCGGCAACATGACCAGCGTCGTCAGCAGGCCGATAATCAGCCCCGTACGGATGCTTTTGAGGATTTGATACAGGACATCCTGCCCGACCTTGTCAGTACCAAAAACATGATATTGCCCGGCCAGCGCAAATAACGGGGCAACAACCAGCAGCACCATGCCCAGAGAAATCAGCACCGCATTCCAGGCAAACGCCGTCTCGCCTCGCCATATTTTTTGCCAGCCACGCCCTTCAGCACCGCCGACGACAGCAGCAATCAATACCCCCAGCGCCACCCACGCCAGAAACGCCAGTACGACTGCGCGGAAGGCGGTCATTGCAATATCAGCACCAGCCTCATCCTCGCGCTCGCCAAGATGGCTGCCGCCATGTTTCAAACGGGGATATTCCCGCACGGTTCCCTTGCCCGGTACATCAATACTTTCCTTGGCGTAGAGCCGGGTGGCAAATGGGGCCGAATAGGTCTTTTCATTACGGGTACGCAGCGGCGCGGCCAAGACATCCAGCACCGACAAGACCTCAACCGCATAAAGCGGCTTTTGCCCCGGCTTGCTTTCCAACTGTGTCCGAAAATGCAGCGAATCAAACAGGCCCACCAGTACAAATAAAAGCAAAATCACGGCTGATGCAACACCCACCCGATTCCCCCCCACCCGCCGCCACGCAGCCAGCAAAGGCGGATTATGAGCAATCAGATAACCCAGCCCGATACCGGCTGCCACCAGCAGCCAGATCAGCACATCCGACCAGAGAACAATGACCTGAAACCCCATCATTCGAAGCGAATCCGGGGATCAACCAGCGTGTAGGAAATATCGGTCAGGATCAGACCGACGATGTAGAGCACGGAGCCGATAAAGACCATCGACCTGACCACAGCGAAGTCCTGTGCATTGATCGCATCAATCGTGTAACTACCCAAACCGGGAATACCGAAAAACGATTCGGTGAGCAGTGAACCCATGAACAGCAAGGGAATAACCACCACGACGCCGGTCAGGATAGGAATCATTGCATTGCGCAGAATATGGCGGAAAAAAATCAGCGTTTCCGGCAAACCCTTGGCGCGGGCTGTACGGACGTAATCCTTACCAACCTCTTCGAGGAAAATCGTCCGGTACCAGCGGGCCGATGAACCTATCCCTGATACCACGCCAATCAACACCGGCAGCACTAAAAATCGCCAGGCATCCAAGCCCTCGCCAAAACCGGAAATCGGCACCAGACGCCAAACTTTGCTGATCAAATACTGGCCGCCAATGATATAGAACAGGCCGGAAATCGACATCATCGCCACACACAAGACCACGCCCCAAAAATCAAACGCCGTGGCCCGGAAAAAAGCCAGCGTCAGCGCAAAGGTGACCGTGACCAACAAACCAAGAATGAAGGTGGGCAAGGCAATAGCCAGTGATGGCCCCATCCGTGTAGAAATCTCCCGTGCAATATCGCGGCCATCTTCAGCCCGCCCGAAATCACCAACAAACATGCGTGCGGACTTCTGGAAAAAAACTGTCTCTGTGAGCTGATCAATGCCGGATTTTTGAGCGTTCACCAACAGGGGTTTATCGTAACCCCGCTCAACTTTCCATTTTTCAATCGCTTCCGGCGTGACACGCTTCACCCCCAACTGCATCCGCGCCATGTCGTCCGGCGTATTGACGACGAAAAACAGGGCGAATGTAATCAGGTTCACCCCAAGCAAAATCGGGATGGCGTAGAGAAGGCGGCGGACAATGTAAGCAAGCACAAGCGGATTATGCCAAGAACCGCCGCAAAAGAAGTGCAATCAGAGCAAGGATTGCAATTACCCAAGCAAATACAGCGTAATCGGAACGCAATAACGGCTCCGCAGGAGATTGCGGATCACGCAATTCTTCAGGAAATGGCCGGGGTGGTACGGGAATAATTTTCTGCTCAGCCGGATCTTTCGGCATACGCGCCAGATACTCGCGAGTACTTTCAATTGGGGAATCACCCCAGGCTCTACTGGACGGCAATTGCGGCACACGAACCAGAAGAATTTCCTCAACATCTTCCGCCAGCAAGCGCTCAAATTCGCTCAGCGACCGCCCTGTTTGACCATTGACCAGTTTCATCAAATCAGCGCCCATTTCGGCGAAGGCAATGCCGGGAGAAAGCATCGTCTGATCTTCGGTCAAATAATCGAAGACTGCTTTTCCTTTACTCAGACTACGTTCGGTCAGCGCAACATAAGGCAAAGAAAATATCGCTTTCAGCCATCCCTCGGTACCATGCAAGGGCACATTCCAGCCGACCGCACGAGTCGTCATCACGCTGATGCCGGCGCAGTTTGAACGGGCATGCTGATAGGCAAACTGATGCCGGTAAAACTGGTTATAGACCCGCCCGAATGCAGCTTGCAGTTGGATGGCAGTCCGCTCATTTTTTAAGGTGGCAACCAGCATGTACGAAGGCCGATACCACGCCTGCCCGCTGTTCAAGTCGCCCAAGTAATTATCCAGCGGCACAGCGGCGGCAATAATGCCTTTTTCACTGACCAGATCGAGTGAATAAAAGTTATTCACCAACCAATCATCCATCGCCCCCCGCTCACCCACCCGCCCGGCCATCACACCAAAATGTCCGCCCTGCGCTTCGTCATCATCACCCTGCGCACCATTCAGCATCAGGCCGATGACCGGCTGACCATCCTTCGGACCTATAACCCCGGCACGACGCCAGATTGACTCGACGGCCACCGGACTTTCTGCACCACCTTTTGGCATGGCGCGTACCCAGTCACGAAAAGCCTTGGGATTAGGCTCAATCGCAACCGGCTTGGCAACTGGCGGCAAGCAAAAGGCTTCCGGCCAGAACGTCCGGGCCACAAAAGTATCACCTTGCTGCGTGCCACGTAATTTAAGTGGTTTATCTTGAAAAAACGCGACGCTATGCGCATCAAAATAAGCCCCATTCAGCGGCAACTGGGGGGCTAGAGCCAGCTTTTTATCGACACCACAAACCTTGATCGAATTACCATCAGGCGATATCTGCGCATTACGTACAGTATCCGGCGCCGCTAGCCAAACCAGCGGCGGGTATGCCAGCGCACTTCCTACCGGCGTTGCCTTGACCCAGGCAGCTAAGTCATCCTGCACCAATGCTCTGGGCTCAAAACCGGCAATCGGTTGCCCCGGTTTGGGCACAGCAATCACTTCATCCCGGAAATACCACAAGGCCTGTGGAATGCTAGTGCAATCGGTGCATTTGCCGGTCGTTGTCTTGAAATTTTCAGCCGGGAAGAGACCATAGGTTGGTCTAAAGGATTCAGGAGCAACACGATCAACTAACATTGCAGCCCCACTAAATAGGTTCAAACTTGATGCGTTTCTTCTTGGGCCCCTAGAACCTGCTTGTGGTCCGGATTCAACTCATCGACAGTATCGGAACCGTACTACCATTTAGCTCACTCGCACTAAGTGCGGATACTCAGGCGTATTTTGCAGCAAAGAAATATTAGCCGAGCGAATGCGTAATGTAGGCAAAAAAGCCATGCCACGACCATATCTAGGCTGCGACACTTCAGATCAGTTTTTGAGCAACTACTTCCGAAGTTTTTTAAATGGTTGATTTTGCGTGGTGCGCGGCGAGGGCTTCGAACCCCCGACCCCCGCCGTGTGAAGGCGATGCTCTACCCCTGAGCTAGCCGCGCAAGCAGCTGAATCGAATACCTTGCCAAAGCACATACAGCCCGGCAAAGAGGCGCGCATTTAACCATAACTGACACAGCCGGTCAAACGCGGGTCGGCTAAAATAGCGGCCTTTGATTCTGAATAGACGCTGCAAACCATGAAGCCAATCCGCACCCGTTTTGCCCCCAGCCCGACCGGTTACCTCCATATCGGTGGCGCCCGAACCGCCCTCTTCTCCTGGGCCTTTGCCCGTCGCCACGGCGGCACCTTCATTTTGCGGATTGAAGATACCGATGTCGCCCGCTCGACCCCGGAAGCAGTACAGGCGATTCTCGACGGCATGGCATGGCTCGGTCTGTCGCATGACGAAGGCCCCTTCTACCAGATGCAACGAATGGAGCGTTACAAGGAAGCCATTCAGCAAATGCTCGCCAATGGCAGCGCCTATTACTGCTACACCAGTCGCGAAGAACTTGATGCGCTGCGCGCCGAACAGGAAATTCGCAAGGAAAAACCGCGCTACGATGGCCGTTGGCGCCCGGAGGCAGGCAAAAACTTGCCGACACCACCAGCAAACATCCCGCCGGTGATTCGCTTCAAAAACCCGAAAGACGGCGTCGTAGCTTGGGATGATCAGGTCAAAGGACGAATCGAATTTGCCAACACCGAACTCGACGACCTGATTATTGCCCGTGCCGATGGTACGCCGACCTATAACTTCTGCGTTTGTGTTGACGACTGGGATATGGGCATTACCCACGTCATTCGCGGCGACGACCACGTCAACAATACCCCGCGCCAGATCAACATCCTGCAGGCACTGGGCGCCGAAATTCCAACCTACGCTCACCTCTCGATGATTCTGGGTGACGACGGCGCCAAACTCTCCAAGCGCCACGGCGCGGTATCGGTCATGCAGTATGACGACGACGGCTTCCTGCCTGAAGCGGTTATCAACTACCTGGCCCGTCTCGGCTGGTCACATGGCGACGAGGAAGTATTTTCCCGCCAGCAATTTGTCGAATGGTTTGATCTTGACCACATCACGGCTTCAGCAGCGCAATTTAATACCGAAAAATTGCTTTGGCTGAATCAGCATTACATGAAGCAAGCACCAATCGAACAATTGACCGCCCAGATCAAATCGCGACTATCCGCCCGTGGCATCAATACCGAGTCAGGCCCGGATCTCGGACAGGCGGTTGCGCTGTATCTCGACCGTTGCAACACACTCAACGTACTGGCCGATGCGGTTGAAATCTTCTACAACCCAGTAAAACCAAACCCAGAAGCCCTTGCTCAGCACTTAACAGATGAAGCACGCCCGGCACTGACTGACTTTGCTACAGGCATTGCCAACGTGCCCTGGGAAGCTCCAGCAATCAATGCGCTCATCAAGGAAACCGTCACCAAACACGGCTTAAAGATGCCAAAACTAGCCATGCCACTCCGCGTCATTTTGACCGGTCAAGCCCAGACGCCTTCAGTTGATGCAGTAATCGTTTTGATCGGTCGAGAGAAGGTAATCGCCGCTCTTTCACAAAATATCTAAGAAAAGGCTGTGAAGCTATTTACAAGGGAGCTGTGGCTCCCTATAATGCGGCCTTCTTTCGCGGCGGGGGTATAGCTCAGCTGGGAGAGCGCTTGCATGGCATGCAAGAGGTCCGCGG
>CAYRBE010000031.1:2819-16943 GCA_964422345.1 uncultured Dechloromonas sp. | reverse complement strand
AGGCAGCGGAGGAAGGCGAGTGGGATCGCATAACTGACCTCTCCGGGCAGATCCTTATGGAATTGGAATTAGCAGGAAAGCCAGATTTTTTATCTAAGCTGCCATCAGTTGACCGCAAGGAAGTCGAAAAAATCATTCTGCTGCTTAATTCAGCAATTGAACAATGCTCAACGCGAATGGGCCAAATAGGTCCACTACTTAGCGCGTTGAAAGTCACCCAGAAAACCAGCGCCTCACCGTGATCCCACCGGACATCGCTAGTAGTCTCAGGCAAATTCTGCCAGATCAGGCTACAGCCGTTAATGCGCAAACCAAGCCTGTCATTGCGGCCGAGAAGATTGCGGATGTTCTCAGCAACTTTGTACCTGGCCAGCGCGTTCTCGCCGAAATTCAAGCACTACTACCGAATGGCATGTATCGGGCCGTCGTAGCCCAGCGCGAAATCACACTCGCACTCCCCTTTGCGGCCAAAGCTGGCGATAGTCTTGAGCTCGAAGTTAAAGAGACTGATGGCAAACTCACTCTGGCTTTTGTCGGCCCGGGGAAATCCGATGAAGCTGCGAAATCCGCAAAGAATGAGTCAGTTCCAACAAGCTTCAGCCAAGCCGGGAAACTGATTGGTGACCTACAGAGAGATATTGCCGAACCTGGAAAACGTGCGGCACCTGCTGCGCTCAATGGCAACCAGCCTCTGGTGAAATCCTTCCCGGACCATGCAGCAGCCCTTGCCCCCGTACTAAAAGACGCTCTGGTCAAGAGTGGCGTATTTTATGAAGCACATCAGGCGCGCTGGGTAGCGGGTAACATGCCTACCGATGAGCTAAGACAAGAGCCGCAGGGAAAACAGTCTCCGCCCCCCGTCATGCTCAGAGTCCTCGCATCACAACCCGACCCAATGGCTTTGCTTAGCCCCAACAAATTCGACCCTGCACAAACAACACAAAGCTCGCCTCCTACACCGGAGCGCCCCGCCCCCATCTCGAATGCTACGGTGCACACGCCAATTGAGGCAAAAACCACCGAGGCTGCGCGCCCTACCGATATATTGCCGACATCTACGGCAACTCGTACCGAGCAAGCAACTCAACAAAATCCGATCCCACGCGATCTAGTACCGATCGTTCAGCAACAACTGGATGCACTGGCAACACAAAACTATGCCTGGCAAGGCCAGATCTGGCCGGGCCAGCAAATGCAATGGGAGATTGCTGGAAACCCGGACGGTCAGCGCTCAGGCACCGACGAAATCGACACGCGCTGGCAAACTCGGCTGAAACTCTCTTTGCCGTCTTTAGGGGGAATCGATGCCACGCTACGTCTTGCTGCCAATGGAGATATAAAAATCTCCATGACATCAAACTCCGAGGCTGGAGAGGTTCGCTTGCGCGACTCTGCGGTCACACTGAAAGACCAGATGTCCGCCGCCGGACTCAATTTGACTCAGATTTTGATTGAACATGGCGAAATCGCTAGTTAATCCGACTCGCGAGGCAATCGCGCTTGCCTACCAACAAACCGATGCAGCCCCTCGCGTGGTGGCTAAAGGTAAGGGGCTGATTGCCGAAGCGATTATTGCCCGAGCCAAAGAACATGGCGTGTTCGTACATGAATCACCGGAACTGGTCGCCTTGCTTACTCAGGTGGATATTGACCAACATATTCCAGCACAACTCTATATGGCAGTTGCTGAACTACTGGCTTGGCTATATAGAATTGAAAGAGGCGAAAATGCGGCACCACCCACATTGCCGCCACTAACAATACCAAGCCCAAAAACTTAAACCTGCATGTTCATTACGTCTTGATAGGCCGAGACAATTTTATTGCGAACCTGCACCATCTCTTGAAACGATACGCTCGCCGTTTGCAAGGCAATCATCACCTCGTGCAAATTTTTTGAAGTATCGCCAGCCGCAAGATTGTTTGCCATTTGAGTACTGTCTTCTTGCACCTGATTAACTTTATCTATTGAGTTTTTCAAAAAATCGGCAAAGTTTGGCGCACCCGCCGCTGGTGCGGCCTCAGAAGGTTTGCCCGTAGCTTGCGCTGCTGTTGTCCGCAGCACACTGAGCATTTGTTCAATTCCTTGTGTGTCCATCATTTACTCCTCATACGTTTTGCTTTGCATATGCAAAAAACGAGCCAGCGTCAGTCATCAAAATAGCCTTCATCGCGATATTGCTGCAGCTTGTAGCGCAAAGTGCGTTCTGATATCCCTAAGCGCTCAATTGTCAGTTTTCGAGAGCCACCCATTTCAGCCAAAGTACGCAAAATATGCTCGCGTTCAATGTCCTTCATATTTTCAGCGCTTTTACCTGCTTCGGCGTGACTTCCATTGGGCACCGGTTTGGCCGCTAGTTCAAGTGCGCCAACATCAGCAACTAGGCCAGCTTTATTCAAGTCAAATGATTCTGGACCAATAACCGAGCCTACCGACAAGATAAGAGCGCGCTGAATCACGTTTTCAAGCTCCCTCACATTACCGGGCCAGTCATAAGCCTTGAGTAATGCCTCAGCCTCTGTTGAAAGGGTCACGCCAATACGCCTAAAACTTGCCCCATGTGACGCAAGGAAATGCTGGGCAATGGCAAGAATATCGTCACGGCGATTTCGAAGCGCAGGAATAGGTACGGGAAAAACGTTTAGCCGATAGTAAAGGTCTTCACGAAACACGCCCTTAGCAACAGCCTCGGCCATGTCACGGTTGGAGGTTGCAACGATGCGAATATTGAGGGAAACCGGCTTTTTGCCACCCACTCGCTCGACTTCGCGCTCCTGAAGAACCCGCAGTAACTTGGCCTGCAGACCCATCGGCATTTCTGTCACTTCATCAAGCAGCAAAGTTCCGTCCTGCGCTTGTTCAAACTTACCTGCCTGAGCCTGTGCCGCACCGGTAAAAGCCCCTTTTTCATATCCAAACAAGGTGGCTTCGAGCAAGCTATCAGGAATTGCCGCGCAATTTATAGCGACAAAAGGCCCATCCTTTCGGCTGGAGTTCCGATGAATGAAGCGAGCAACCACTTCTTTCCCAACGCCCGATTCTCCAGTAAGCAATACCGTTGCATCAGTTTGGGCAACACGCTGAGCCATTGAAAATAATGCCTGACTGACTTGATCAATCGCCACCACACCATCCGACTCACCCAGTTCCGGCAGTTCGTATTTATTGATATGGGCAAGCAGTGCCTTAGGCTCAAATGGTTTCAACAGGAAGTCACAAGCACCTGAGCGCATGGCATCAACGGCCTTGTCGACCTCGGCAAACGCTGTCATCAAGACCACTGGCAGGTGCGGCAAACGTGTGCGAATTTCCTTTAACAGCGTAATGCCATCCATCGGCATCATGCGAACATCGCTCACGACAATCGAGAACGCCTGCTCTGCCAGCACCTTCAAGGCCTCGTGCCCGCCTTCAACTGCGACATAAGAACGCCCTGCCAATTCAAGCGTATCTCCTATGGCCTCTCGTAAACTAGGGTCATCCTCAACAACCAAAATCGGCAATTTATGATCAGCCATTTCCCCTAGCTTTCCTTTTCAACCAAATATAACGGCAGTGTAATTATAAAATTAGCCCCAAAGCCCGGCTCAGAGACAAGTTCGAGCGTACCACTATGCGCTCTGGCCACGCCAAGAGCAATCGCCAAACCCAGACCTGTTCCCTGACCTTTAGTGGTAAAAAATGGCTCAAATATTTTCTGCTGCTGTTCTTGCGTAATCCCCGGCCCGCTATCCTGAACCGAAAACTGTAAAACATTGCCGCTTTGATTGCCGGTGAGGCAAATTTTGCCGCCTACCGGTGTCGCTTGCATCGCGTTCTCCAGCAGATTAATCAATGCGCCAAACAAAGCCTTTCGATCTCCAACGATTTTTGCCTCAAAACACTGGTCCACCGTAGCAAACAGCAATTGATGCGTTTGCATCAATGGCTCGACAGTCTGCGCAACCTCGGCGAGAAGATCACTGGCCACAATGCAGTCTCGCCCGATACTCTCGCCACGGGCAAATAGCAAAACATCTTGAATCAAATTTTCCAGCCGTCGCAACTGCCCAGTGGCTTTATCAGCAAAACGAATCCGTGCCGCTTCAGCCATCTCTGGCATGCCCAGATTTGAGGTATAGAGCAAAGCAGCGGCTAAGGGTGTGCGTAACTGATGCGCCAGCGAAGCCGCCATCTCACCCATCGCTGCAAGCCGCTGATTACGCTCCAACTCTGTTTTCATTTGATGCGCCGCAGAGACATCGTGAACCAGAAGAATTTTCCCTCCACCGGAAGCCAGCGAACTCTCTGCAATCGAAACCCTCAGGTCACCGAGCATCCACTCTCCAACCGCAAGAGTCGGCTCAAGCGAGGCTTGAGCAACATCGCCCCAATACATACCAAGCACCGCCGGCCCAAAAAAGCTGACCGCGACGGGATTTGCTGCAGTTACAAATGCTGCTTGATCAAGCAGCACAACCCCGGCAGGCAGGGCATCAAGTAATGATGAGAGGCGTTCAGACAGCGCATCTTTTTCTTGATACTGCCGGCGAAGCTCTCCATTTGCCACCGCTAACTCTTCGGTTAAAGATGCCACCTTTCCCTGCAAGGTTTCATAAGCCAAGGTCAACTCAGCCGAAACCTGATTGAACATGGCAAATGCACGTTGCAATTCAGCTGTCTTGGATTCCGAATCTGCCGTAGCTTCAGGCGCTTGCGAGAGGGTCATATTAAAAAGAAAAAGTAAATTCAGCCCGGGTAATAGTAAAATAATTCCAGTAAAAACTGGCATCCAGCACAACTCACATCACCTTTCACCGTAATTCAACCGGGCATTAATGGCAACAACGACTGATACGACGGCAGGGTATGCGCCCGACGCGAATCCATTGGAGCGGCTGCGTAGTGCGTTTAACCGACTGGGCGAACAGCAAAAAATAGTTTTCATTGTTGCATTAGCAGCATTGATTGCTGTTGTCGTTGGCACTGTTTTGTGGAGCCAGCAACCTAACTGGAAAGTGCTGTTCTCCAATTTAACCGAAAAAGATGGCGGTGCGATTGTTGCGTTGCTGGAAGCCCAAAACACACCACATCGTTTTGGCGACAACGGCTCCTTGCTCGTGCCGGCTGACCGCGTACATGAAATTCGCTTAAAACTAGCCTCTCAGGGACTACCTCGTGGCGGACTAGTCGGCTTCGAGTTACTAGAAAATCAAAAGTTTGGCACCAGCCAGTTTGCTGAACAGGTCAATTATCAGCGCGGACTAGAGGGTGAATTAGCCAAAACCATTCAGTCGATAGGTTCAGTTCAAACGGCCCGCGTCCACTTAGCTATCCCCAAACCTTCGGTTTTTGTTCGAGAAGAGCAAAAACCTACAGCATCTGTCATGCTCAACCTGTATCCAGGGCGAAGCCTAGACAACGGGCAGATCGCCGGTATTGCCCACCTGATTTCTTCAAGCGTTCCGCAACTACCCATGGGTAGCGTTTCAATTATTGACCAAAATGGCAACTTGCTCTCTCAATTGAAGAGCAAGCTGACTGAAGCGGGGCTCGACCCAGCACAACTGAAGTATGTCCGCGAAACGGAAAGCGACATCATCAACCGTGTTCAGGAAATCCTGAAACCTGTACTGGGCGCAGGAAACTTCAAGGTACAAATTGCCGCTGATATTGATTTGTCACAAAATGAACAAACAGCCGAAACCTATCGCCCCAACAGCACACCGGAAACAACCGCCATTCGTTCCAAGCAAAGCAACGAATCTGCAAGCGTTAATCAATCCACAGGCGGTGTTCCAGGTGCACTAACCAACCAGCCTCCAGTGCCTGCCACTGCTCCATTAACCCAGCCTGCAACCGGCGCACCAGCCGCACCAGGCAAGGCAGGAAAGTCTGACCAGCTTCCAGGCCAACTCGAATCAGCCGGCGTTTCCGCGCCACTGAATGCACTAGGCCAGCCAGTCAGCACGACCAAAAACGCAACGGTGAATTTCGAAGTGGACAAAACCGTCCGCTACACCAAGCAGTCAATCGGTAATATTCGCCGCCTGTCTGCCGCCATGGTGATCAATCACCGCAAAGAAGTCGGCAAGGATGGGCAGCCAGTAAACAAACCCCTCCCCGAAGCAGAGCTAAAGCAAATCAACGAACTGGTTCGTGAAGCAATGGGATTCAACAAAGAACGTGGTGACACCATTTCTATTGCAAATGCCCCGTTCACCGTAGCAAGCAAAGATGAAAATGCGCTTCCTATCTGGAAAGACCCGGAAAACATTTCTTACGCAAAAGATGCCGTCAAATACCTGCTCATCGCAGCGCTCGTCGCCTTCCTCTATTTCAAAATTATCAAGCCATCAGTCGATACCATGTTTGCACCACCACCCAGTGCGGATACTGATGTTATCGGACCAGATGGCACCATCATTCGCAGCGATGGCAGCATAGGCGAAGATGGCGAGGACGATGCCACACAAGTTAGTATTGATGCATACGGAGCCAAGCTCCAGAAAGCCAGGGATGTCGCAGCAGCAGACTCCAAGGCGATTGCTAATATCATCAAAGACTGGATGAACCCTAATGGCAGCTAGCGCGGACGAAGGCCTGGAAAAAAGCGCGACGCTATTAATCGCTCTGGGCGAAGATCATGCAGCGGAAGTGCTTAAGCACCTTGGACCCCGCGAAGTTCAAAAACTCGGCCATGCTATGGCTCTTTTGAAGACCGTGCCACGATCAAAAGTTGAAGCTGTACTCGATGAATTCAACCAGATCGCCGAAGAAAGCCTTTCAGTTCACGTCGACACCGATAATTACATCCGCTCCGTACTGACCAAGGCGCTGGGTGATGACAAGGCAGCCAACCTCATTTCCCGCATCCTGCATGGTGGTGAAACATCAGGTATTGAAGGCCTGAAATGGATGGATGCGCCAACTGTCGCCGACTTAATCAAAAACGAGCATCCTCAGATTATCGCAACCATTCTGGTGCACTTAGAGCACGACCAGGCCAGCGAAATCCTCAACCGTTTCACCGAGCGCCTGCGCAATGACGTTGTTTTGCGTGTCGCAACGCTTGAAGGCATACAGCCAGCCGCTCTGCGCGAACTCAACGATGCCATGATGCGCATTCTCTCAGGTTCCACAAATGTGAAACGGACCGCAATGGGCGGTGTCCGCACAGTGGCTGAGATTTTGAACTTTATTGGCAATGCCAATGAAACCTCTGTTGTCGATGCAATCAGGGAATACGACCCAGATCTTGCCCAAAAGATTCTCGACGAAATGTTTGTCTTTGAAAACCTTCTTGATATTGATGACCGCTCGATCCAGCTCATCATGCGGGAAGTTCAGTCTGACTCTCTGATCCTGGCGCTCAAAGGTGCATCTCCGGATCTGCGTGAAAAAATATTCAAGAACATGTCTCAACGCGCTGCCGAAATGCTCCGGGAAGATCTCGAATCGAAAGGCCCGGTTCGTCTCTCTGAAGTTGAAACGGAGCAAAAAGAAATCCTCAAAATCGTTCGCCGCCTCGCTGACGAAGGGCAAATTGTCCTCGGTGGCGCAGGGGGTGAGCAGATGCTCTAATTCAACGGAGCACTCACGTGGTTATTCCGAAAGAACAGTCACACGGCTTTCAGCGCTGGGAAGTGGCATCCCTGAACAAAAATCAGGCCCCCTCTGCCCCGCCCTCTACAGAGCCCGCCTCTGCCGCCACTTCTACGGATACCCCCCCAACCGGAGACGAAGCGCTGCAGCAAACCACACCTCAGTTGCCGACAGCAGAAGATATTGAGCGCATCTATGAAGAGGCGCGTCAAAGTGGCTATGAGGCGGGGATTGCAGAAGGTAAAGCCGAGCATGAAGCCGCGGCGGCCCAAACGGATGAAGCTCAATTTGCCCATTTCGCCACATTAATTAAGAACCTTCAAGACGAGCTAACCTCAATCGATCAAACTGTCGCAGATCAATTGCTTTTACTCGCCATAGAAATTGCCGGGCAAGTTTGCCGTACTAGTATTTCGGTGAAAGAAGATTATCTATTACCGATTATCCGTGAAGCGATTACCACGCTGCCAATTCACCACGCCCATTTGACGCTACGGTTGAATCCAACTGATGCCCACAATGTGCGCCAACATTTGGGCGAACAATTTTCCCAAACCGGCACTCAAATTATTGAAGACAACACAATTACAGCAGGCGGCTGCCAACTTCTGGCCGGGGCAAGCGAAGTTGATGCAACAATTGAAACCCGCTGGAAGCGTGTATTAGAAGCGATTGGCACAGAACCCCAAGCGTGGCTGAAGAACTAACCCCCCCTCCCCCTCAACATGCCGCTCGATGGAACCAATTCCTCGACCACTGCAGCATTTCAGCCGGCAATTCACAGCCACTCTGGCCAATTGGGCGGCTAACCCGAATCAACGGTCTGGTTATGGAAGCAGCTGGCCTGAAGCTGCCACTAGGCAGCACCTGCCACGTCTACCCACTCAGCGGCCCGCCTGTTGAAGCAGAGGTCGTCGGCTTTGCCGGAGAGCGGCTTTATTTAATGCCATCTGACGATGTATACGGCCTAGCCCCCGGATCTCAAGTTGTTTCGTTCGAAGCCCCTAGCACCCTGCCAAGCATTAACGGCCCAACGCCATTTCGCCGGCGCGCCATAGATCGTGTCAAACAAGGCCCGGTAGGTGATGAGTTACTAGGGCGTGTTCTTGATGGCGTCGGACGACCACTAGATAACAAAGGCCCGCTCCTTTCGACACAATCTCGACCATTACAAAGCCGGCCCGTAAACCCCATGCTTCGTGCCGCCATACATCAACCACTAGATGTCGGCATCCGTGCTATCAATGCCTTGCTAACAGTTGGCAGAGGGCAGCGAATGGGGCTATTTGCCGGCTCTGGCGTGGGCAAATCGGTCCTTCTCGGCATGATGGCACGCTATACAGAAGCAGATGTCATTGTGGTTGGCCTGATCGGGGAGCGGGGACGTGAGGTCAAAGAATTTATTGAGCACATTCTCGGTGAAGAAGGCATGCGCCGCGCCGTTGTAATTGCAGCCCCCGCAGACACCGGGCCGCTAATGCGGCTTCAAGGCGCAGCCTACGCCACCTCAGTCGCCGAATACTTTCGCGACCAAGGCAAACAGGTTCTACTGATTATGGACTCGCTAACCCGATACGCGATGGCCCAGCGGGAGATTGCCCTTGCCATCGGCGAACCCCCGGCAACGCGAGGCTACCCACCATCGGTATTTGCACGACTTCCTCAACTGGTCGAGAGAGCAGGAAACGGCCAAGAAGGTGGCGGCTCAATTACGGCGTTTTATACCGTACTAGCGGAAGGTGATGACCAACAAGACCCCATCGCAGATTCCGCACGAGCCATTCTCGATGGCCACATCGTATTGTCCAGAACTTTAGCTGACGCAGGGCATTATCCCGCGATAGATATTGAGCAATCGATCAGCCGGGCAATGGTGAATCTTATTGATCAAAGCCACCTTGAGCAGATACGCAAATTCAAAGTGCTATTTTCTCGCTACCAAAGATCACGCGACTTGATCTCAGTCGGCGCCTATGTGCCGGGAAGTGATCCGGTTCTTGATCAAGCAATTAACCTGTATCCAAGAATGGAAGGTTTTCTGCAACAGCAGCTTAGCGAACAATCAAGCTTTACTGATAGTTTGTCCTCACTAAAGTCTCTGTTCTAAACACCAATGGCACAAACCTTCCCTCTTCAAAGCTTGCTCAATTTAATGCAAAGCCGGAGCGATGAAGCCACTCAGAAGCTGGGGCAACTCATTGCGGCCGAACAAAGCCAACGTAGCCGCCTAGTAATGCTCGAACAATATCGTGACGAGTACGCCCAACGACTCCGAGATGCGACCTCGCAAGGTATCACCCAGCTCTCACTACGTAACTATCAAAATTTTTTGGGGCGCATCGAAGACGCCATTAACCAACAACGCCAGGTAGTCCACAACTCTGAACACAGCACAAAAGCAGGACAAGAGCACTGGCGTGACCAAAACAAACAACTCAAAGCAATAAACACACTCTCTGTTCGACACGATACAAAAGTAAAGGCACTTGAAAACAAACAAGAACAAAAAATATTGGATGAATTTTCATCTAGAAAATATCAGAACGCAGAAAAAAAGGACTAACACAAAAACTCGGCATCGTTATTGCTTTAGTGAAATCAACAATATCTAGCCAGAGGTAATCATGGGCCTAAGCATCACTTCATCTCCACCTAAAGGAGCCGTCAGTGGCATAGGGGGACAGGCAAGCACCGGTCAAGCAGAAGTAGCACCAGGTGATTTTTTGGCCTTGCTTTCGAGCGAACTAGGCAATTTTCTCTTGCCATCTACTGAAAATACGACCGAATCACTGGCTAGCGACCCCGCAAAACCTGACGAGAAGCTCCTGTCACTTGCGAGTACTGAGACCATCAACCCACAAGTGGACCCAGCACTAATTGCCGCCCTTAGCGCTGCAGGTAAACCCACACCGGCAATAATGCCCGCTGCCACCACTGATACAGCACCACTTATTAGCGACGTGAGCGACAGTACGTCGCCGATAGATATCGGCCAAGCTCAAGCAAACCGAACCGATCTTAGCTTCGGCAAGATAACAAATCCGAACCTCACATCGGCCAATCTACAAATCAATCCACCCAAAACTGTGACGACATCAGCAGAAAATCGCACAAGTCCAGACAAAAACCCGCAAATATTCAGTGCTGAGATAACGAAGCAAACATCCCAACCCACAGCAACAGTTACAGCCGCCATCATTTCACAACCAAATTCAGTACCAAGCACAACAAACAGCGAATTTTCTCCATTTTCACAAGCTCGCATTGAAACAAGCTCATTAACCGATGCGCCCCAACCCACGCAGCTAACTATTGGCGGATCAGGCACCAAGCCCGCGGAGCATATCGAGTCAGATTTAAGAGTAAATATTCAGGAGAAAACTTGGCCTCAACAATTTGGAGAAAAAATTGTATGGATGGCCAAAGCTGACGTTCAATCAGCTCAAATAAATATCAACCCACCCGAACTAGGCCCCATCCAGATCACCCTCAATTTATCAGGTGACCAAGCCAAACTTTCATTTGCCTCCCCTCATCTAGAGGTACGACAAACAATAGAAAATGCTCTCTCTCAGCTAAAAGAAATGCTGTCATCCAGTGGAATCAATCTCGGGCAAGCCAATGTTGGTGCAAACCTACAGCAGCAACCGAGAGAGCCATCGTTTCAAAATACGAACGGGAGGCAAAACACAGGCGAAAACGCTATACTCTCCGGGAGCGAGGTGGCCTTAGCGACTGGTTCTGCCACGTTGACACAACGAGGGCGCGGATTGGTAGACCTGTTTGCCTGATAACAACAATGCTTTAATAGAGGACCTTTCATGTCAAAAGACGCAAAACCGGCCGCAGAAGGGGCGGAGGCTCCAAAAAAGAGCAAAAAACTACTAATTATTATCGTAGCGGTTGTACTGGTCTTAGTGCTAGCAGGTGGTGGAGCAGCCTATATGCTGCTCAAAAAAGACCCCGCTAGTGATGACGATGAAGCAGCAGAAGAAACCGCCAAACCCAAAAAGAAAGACAAAAAAGGTGAAGCAGCCCCTTCTGTTTTCTTAAATCTGGAACCATTCACGGTCAACCTAATTCCAGAAACAGGAGATCAATATCTGCAGGTAATTCTGTCTCTTGAGATTCAAGATGCGACCGTAGAGCCTTTACTGAAGGGGCAGATGCCCAAAATACGCAACAATATTATGTTGCTGCTTTCATCTCAAAAAGCATCAGGACTTCTCCCCAAAGAGGGTAAGGAGAAACTCGCTGAAGAACTAAAGTCCGAAATCAACAATATTATTGATCCCCCCAAAAAGAATAAAAAGGGCCAGCCGATTGAAACGGACGGCCCTGTAAAAGCTGTTCTTTTCACGTCATTCATTATTCAGTAACAGACTATGGCAGGTGACTTTCTTTCCCAAGACGAGGTTGACGCACTACTTAAAGGCGTCACCGGGGAAACAGACGAGCCTGAAGGGAGCGACGCTGGCGGGGCGGGCATTCAGACATACAACATCGGCACGCAGGAACGTATTGTTCGTGGCCGAATGCCTACGCTTGAGTTGGTCAACGAACGATTTGCCCGCTATCTCCGGATTGGCCTATTTAATTATATGCACCGGAATGCGGAGGTTTCAGTTGGGCCAATTCGCGTACAAAAATACAGCGAATTCATTCGTAACCTAGTTGTTCCAACCAACCTAAACCTCGTCATCGCAAAGCCATTACGTGGCACCGCACTTTTCGTATTCGATCCCAACTTGGTGTTTCTCGTTGTAGATAACATGTTTGGTGGAGACGGGCGCTTCCACACCAGGGTTGAGGGGCGAGACTTTACTGCCACCGAACAGCGAATCATCCAAGGCCTGCTGAATGTAGTTTTCACTGAATACAGCAAATCTTGGAAACCTGTTCATGACATCACGTTCGAGTACATTCGCTCGGAGATGAATTCACAGTTTGCAAATATTGCAACCCCATCTGAAATTGTTGTATCTACTACCTTTACATTAGAGTTCGGGGGAGCAACTGCGGATATGCATATCTGCTTCCCTTATTCGATGCTTGAGCCGATCCGCGACCTTCTGTACAGCACGATGCAAAGCGACCAGCTTTCATCAGACAAGCGTTGGATCGGAACACTCAGGAAACAACTGCAGGGTGCTGAAGTTGAGATTGTCGCCCAACTAGGCGCAGGAAAAATCACTCTGGGACAAATCTTAAAACTTAGAACAGGTGATGTAATTCCACTTAATATTCCAGAGCGCATCGAAGCACTTGTCGACAACGTTCCCCTAATGGAATGCACTTACGGCCAACAAAATGGTCAATACGCCTTAAAGCTTGAACGATTTATCGCATCGTCAACAGCGGACACCCCCGCGGCCGAACCGGCGATGGGAGAAAACAATGGCTGATGAAATGGAAAACGACGAAAACACACTAGCTGAAGATGATGGTCAGATCAATGAGGATGACTGGGCATCAGCCATGGCTGAGCAAGTCATCAGTGAATCCCAGCCCCAAGTAGCAACTCAGCCGGCAGACATATTCCCATCGTTTGGTGGCAGCGGCGCCAATTTGGGCATGATGAACGAACTCGACATGATTTTGGACATACCGGTCAAAATCACAGTTGAGCTAGGCAGAACAAAAATTACCATTAAAAACTTGCTCCAACTCGCACACGGCTCAGTTGTGGAACTCGATGCGATGGCTGGCGAACCAATGGATGTTCTGGTCAATGGCACACTGATCGCCCAGGGCGAGGTTGTCGTCGTAAACGACAAATTCGGGATTCGTTTAACTGACATCATCACGCCGTCAGAACGAATGCGAAAAATCAACAAATAGCTGATTTAATAAGTTTCACTTAATAAATTCTTAGAATTTTTTGGCACACTACAACCCAATTGCTACGATCACTCATATTCTTTCTGCCAACACTCAGCTTAGCGTCAGAGAACAATAGCGCCATCATTTCCTCAACCAGTTACATTCAGGCCGGTCTTGCGCTGGGGTTTATAGTGGCCTTATTGATTGGTGCAGCTTGGTTTGCAAAAAAACTTTCCGGTGGCAGAGGCTTTGGTCAAAGTGGCATAAAAGTAATCGGCGGAGTTGTGCTTGGGCCACGGGAACGTATTGTTCTCCTTGAAATTGGCCAAGAACGGCTGGTCATAGGCATTGTGCCAGGACAAATTCGCACCTTGCATCGCCTCGAGGCCTCATCAGAGCCAACAGCGCCGACTGAGTCCCCCCAAGTCTCGTTGCCCGAAAAGCCATTTAAGCAATGGCTACAAACCTTTATCGAGCAGCGCAAAAATGTTTAAGCGTATTGTTGCATTAGTACTTCTATGTTTGCCACCCATCCTAGCAATTGCGCAAACATCTGGTGGCTTACCCGCTATTACAAGCACACCCACAACAGGTGGGGGAACAACATACTCGTTCACTATCCAGACGCTTGTCTTAATGACAGCGCTGACCTTCATACCAGCAGCAGTGCTGATGATGACTGGCTTCACCCGAATTGTAATTGTGTTGTCGTTACT
>CAYRBE010000031.1:0-2719 GCA_964422345.1 uncultured Dechloromonas sp. | reverse complement strand
GCATTTGTAATTAGCGAATTAAAAACAGCATTCCAAATTGGTTTTATTATTTTCATTCCTTTTTTGGTCATCGATATGGTCGTTGCAAGCCTGCTGATGTCGATGGGCATGATGATGATGTCGCCTGTCATGGTGGCCTTGCCATTCAAGCTAATGCTTTTTGTCCTTGTAGACGGTTGGCATCTCGTCATTGGATCGCTCGTTCAGAGCTTTACATCATGACACCCGGCACCGTCATGGAAATTGGGCGGCAAGCTATAGAGATAACACTCATCATCTCAGCGCCTGCTTTAATTGCAGCTCTCGCTGTCGGATTGATCATCAGCGTATTCCAAGCGGCAACCCAAATCAATGAAGCCACACTGCAGTTTGTACCCAAGCTGGTCGCAATTTTTGCTGTCTTGATACTATTTGGCCCATGGATGATCCAGTATATGGTCGACTACATTCAACGACTGTTTGGAAGCATTCCCCAACTAATCGGTTAGCCATGATCAACATTGGCTCAGCACAGATTGACTTGTGGATTGCAGCATTCATCTTCCCCTTAGCACGCATACTGGGTTTTATTGCCGCAGCTCCCTTGTGGAGTTCAGCCGGCATTCCCCGTAGAACCCGCCTGATGCTAGGCATCGCGATCACACTCGCCATCGCACCAATACTTCCTCCCATGCCCAATGTTCAACCAGCCTCTCTCGGTGGGCTTTGGATTCTTACGCAACAAATTTTGATCGGCGTAGGCATGGGGTTTGCTGCGAAAATTGTATTTGCTTCGCTAGAATTAGCCGGAGGATTTATTGCAGCCCAGATGGGACTAGGTTTCGCAACATCCTATGACCCATTAAACTCAGCTCAAACCCCCGTCGTAGGTGAGTTCTTAAACATACTGGCCTTGCTGCTATTTCTCTCCTTAAATGGCCATCTACTCTATTTCGCCACGCTAGCCGAAAGCTTTTCCGCTATACCTGTAAGCGGCACACCAATCAATGCCGCCTCATGGCTAAACTTAGCCGAACTGGGCACAAAAATATTTTCAATTGGCGTATTTTTAGCGCTACCCGTAGTCGTCGCGCTAATGATTACCAGCACAGCACTGGCGGTATTAACAAGAGCGGCACCTCAACTGAATATTTTTGCCCTGGGTTTCCCAATATCTCTACTGGGCGGGTTTTTCGGTTTAGCAGTAATCATGAACTTCCTTGCCACACCACTGCAGGATATGTTCGAGTTAGCAATCAGCTCAATTTTGGGTTTTGTTGTTCTTAAGAATTAATACCGTTCATTTTGCAGAAATGAATCAGCCTGCTGACGCTGAACCAGTTTGATCATGCCATCTGCCACACGACGCGCGCCAATCGTCTGCGAATCAATGCCTTCGGTATATTCCAGAATCTGGTAACTAGCAAATCGCTGCTCGTATTGCAATTGAGTGGCACGTCGCTTCAAAATTTGAATCGACTCCCCCGCACCACCGGTGTGATATCGCTTCATTTTCATTGAAAAACGATACGTATCCTCACTAAGCCTAGACTCCTCAATCTCCCAATTTGGCGCCAATGGGTCATACACAATCAAGATTGCCGCTGCGACAACCGCAGCCGTCGCCAAAGTTGCATAAGAAACTGAAGTTGTTGCCGTCAGATAAACTGACTTTGCTGGAATAAGCGGCGTGGTAGATGTCGTAGAACACCCAGAAAGGCTAACTACCGCAGCAAAGACACAAACAGTTTTTTTCATGAAATCAAATTAAACAGACTAAGTTGGCTAACTTTAGCAAATGACTGTTGAGAGGCTTGCAACTGTACCGTCTGTTGATTAAACCGAGAAATTGCCTCTGCGTAATCCAAGCCCTGTAATTTACTTAAGCGAGTATCAAATTGAAGCGACAAATCACTACCCGCGGTTGTTAATGACTCAACTTGATTCAACTGTGCACCTAAATTACCCCTAGTTTTAGATATATGAGCCAGTGAGTTTTGTAAATCTTGGAGACTCTGAGCATGGCTAGGTGCCCCAGCGACACCATCAAGGGTATTAATCATATTTTTTAGCGCATCAAACACGCTCCGCCCATTGAGACTGCCATCCGGATTTGTTACCCGCATGAAGACAGCTTGCCCGGACTCACTTGTAGATACCGTTTGAGACGACTCAACCTGAACCAAGTGGCGCCCATCATCACCAGCATACGAAATAATCGTATTAGTTAGAGAGTGATTACCGCTGGTACCGTTGTCGACAAAAGGCTTAGTCGCCGTTCGATTCCCAGAAAAAATATATTCACCAGTGCCATCTGTAGAATTGGCGATATTCACCAGAGTTCCGAAATGTCTTTTTAACTCGTCAGAAATCGGTTGTTTTTGTAAGGCCGTATAGTCAGGATTGCCACCTTGAGCACCACGCTCAATCGCAGAGGTAAGCAAATCCGAGATGCTTCCAAGCTGGGTTTCCATGAATGACAGCCTTGCTGCTGCTGCACTCTGATTATCCATAAACGTCTGATTCACACCTTTAGCCTGCTCTGTCATTAAAGCAAGAGCCGAATCGACTGGATTATCTCTAGGAGCTAGTATTTTCCGGCCCGTACCGAGTTGCTCCTGTGTCCTGTAAGCCTCAGACTGCCCTGAAATAATATTGGCAGTCCCTTGTGCATACATCTGGCTGGTACTAATTCTCATCATAGCCTCCTATTAACCACGCGCCACATTAAGAAGCTCAT
>CAYRBE010000030.1:0-17243 GCA_964422345.1 uncultured Dechloromonas sp. | reverse complement strand
TCAGTACCGGGGCGCAGTTTGATTTCTTTAACCTGCACCTGTTTCTGCTTCAACTTGGCCTCATGCGCCCGCTTTTGTTCCTGATACTTGAACTTGCCGTAATCCATCACACGACAAACTGGCGGTTTGGCAAGCGGCGCGATCTCAACGAGATCAACCCCAGCTTCTTCTGCCAACTGCAGTGCAGCACGGATGCTCATCACACCCAGCTGTTCACCTTCGACACCCTGGAGACGAATCTCCGGTACGGTAATTTCTTCGTTGAGGCGATGCGCCTTGTTCTGAGCTATGGTAAAACCCCCGAAAAACAATAATTAAGCCGTGCTACTACGTGCCGCAACTTCATTTTGAAGATGCTTGATCAAGCCTTCCAGAGACATCTGCCCCAGATCCTGACCACCACGTGTACGCACGGCCACCAGTCCTTCTGCCTTTTCTTTATCACCAACAACAAGCTGGTAAGGCAGACGATTCAAGCTATGTGCCCGGATTTTATAGGTAATTTTCTCATTACGCAAATCTGCTTCAGCCCGGAAGCCTGCGCTGTGTAGCTTTTGCGCGACTTCAGCGGCGTAATCCGCCTGTTTTTCAGAAATATTCAGGACGACCAACTGCACTGGGGCAAGCCACAAGGGCAAGGCACCAGAGAAGTTCTCGATCAAAATACCGATAAAACGCTCAAGCGAACCCAGGATGGCGCGATGCAGCATTACCGGAGTCTTGCGGGTGTCATCAGCCGCAACATACTCAGCCCCCAGACGACCCGGCATCGAGAAATCAACCTGAATGGTGCCGCATTGCCAAGTACGACCAATCGCATCTTTAATATGGAACTCAATCTTCGGGCCATAAAAAGCCCCCTCACCCGGCAACTCTGTCCATTCCAAACCGGAAGCAAGCAAACCTTGACGCAAGGCCGCCTCGGATTTATCCCAAACCTCGTCCGAACCCACCCGACTATCCGGGCGCAAAGCCAGCTTTACTGCCACATCATTGAAGCCGAAGTCCGCATAAACCTGTTTAACCAAAGCATTAAACGCGGTCACTTCCGATTCAATCTGATCTTCGGTACAGAAAATATGACCATCATCCTGCACAAAACCACGCACCCGCATCAAACCATGCAAAGCGCCGGTTGGCTCGTTACGGTGGCAGGAGCCAAATTCGCCATAACGCAACGGTAGCTCACGATAAGAACGCAGATCAGCATTAAATACCTGAACATGACCCGGGCAGTTCATCGGCTTAACCGCATAATCACGATTTTCCGAAGACGTGGTGAACATATTGTCTTTGTAATGCTCCCAGTGCCCTGATTTTTCCCATAGAGTTTTATCGAGAATCTGCGGACAGCGGACTTCGTGGTAACCGTTATTACGGTAAACCGCCCGCATATACTGTTCTATTTCCTGCCAGACTGCCCAACCTTTTGGATGCCAAAAGACCAAACCGGGCGCCTCTTCTTGCATATGAAAGAGATCAAACTGTTTACCCAAGCGGCGATGATCGCGCTTCTCGGCCTCTTCCAGCATATGGAGATAGGCTTCAAGATCCTCTTTCTTTGCCCAAGCCGTCCCATAAATCCGCTGCAACTGCTCGTTACGATGATCGCCACGCCAGTAGGCACCGGCCAATTTCATTAACTTAAAGACCTTGAGCTTGCCAGTAGAGGGGACGTGCGGGCCACGACAGAGGTCGACAAAATCACCCTCGCGATACAGAGAAACCTGCTGATCCGCCGGAATAGCACCGATCAACTCAGCCTTGTATTTCTCACCCTGATCAAGGAAAAACTTGACTGCATCATCACGCGCCCAGACTTCGCGACTAACCGGCACATCCTTTTTGGCCAGCTCAGCCATGCGCTTTTCAATCGCCACCAGATCATCCGGCGTAAATGGTCGCTTGTAGGCAAAATCATAGTAGAAGCCATTTTCAATCACCGGCCCGATGGTGACCTGCGCATCAGGAAACAGGGACTTGACCGCATAAGCCAACAGGTGAGCAGTCGAATGGCGAATGACCTCGAGCCCCTCGGCGTCCTTATCGGTCACGATCGCCAGATCAACATTCTCTTGAATCAGAAACGAAGTATCGACCAGTGCGCCATTTACCTTACCGGCCAATGCAGCGCGGGCCAAACCAGCACCAATACTGGCAGCTACCTCGGCAATTGTAACGGGCTGTTCAAAAGAACGGACTGAACCATCGGGCAGTTTGATATCGGGCATAACGGATCTCTGGGCAAAAAAAAAGTGCGGGGGTGAGCCGCACTTTTTGGTCGAACGAAAGCAGACTCGATTAGTGTTTCTGAACCGTTACGCAAGTTCGGAAAATCATCAATTCAGCTCCGTCAGGAATTTTGGTAGGCGGTATTGGAATCGAACCAACGACCTCCACGATGTCAACGTGGCGCTCTAACCAACTGAGCTAACCGCCTAAAGAAGGCCGCATTATAAAGACGCCAAAAACCTTGTCAACAGGTGTTCTCATATTTTTAACAAATCCTCCAACCTAAATACGATCAATCCGCATTTGATCCACCGTGCTAGAATTGACAGCTTTATTTTTCGGCCCTGTAGTCACAAGGAATTCTCATGGAAGCAACTACTGCACAAGCTAACGAACTCGAACGCCGCATCGACCTCTCCATCGCCATCGCCGATGTAGAAAAAGGAATGGACATGCGCCTGAAGCGTATGGGCAAAAATATGAAGATGCCTGGCTTCCGTCCAGGCAAGGTGCCGTTCAATATCGTCAAGCAACAACATGGCGACCAGGCTCGCCACGAAGTTCTATCCGAAGAACTGGATCGCGTATTCGGCGAATCAGTCACCACGCAAAAAATGCGTGTTGCGGGCTACCCACGGATTGAACCAAAACAAACCGAAAGCACCACCCATCTTGAGTTCTCGGCCATTTTCGAGGTCTACCCGGAAATCACGCTAGGCGACACGTCCACCGCAGCAATCGAGCGCCCAGTACTCGAAGTCAGCGATGCAGAAATTGACAAGACACTCGACATTCTCCGCAAGCAACGCGTTTCTTATGAAGACACCGATCGCGCAGCAGCCAAAGAAGATCGCGTAATCATTGACTTCCTCGGCAGAAAAGATGGCGTGCCTTTCCAAGGCGGCCAAGCTGCTGACTATCCTTTCGTTCTGGGTCAAGGCATGATGCTTCCTGACTTTGAGAACGCCGTTGAAGGCGCCAAAAAAGGCGAAAGCAAAACCTTTGATCTGGCCTTCCCTGAGGATTACCACGCAAAAGATCTGGCTGGCCAGACCGTTCAATTTGAAGTTACGGTCAAACAAGTTCAAGCGCCAAAAATGCCGGAAATTGATGCTGAGTTTGCTATCGGCATGGGCATTGCAGATGGTGATGTTGCCAAAATGCGCGCCGAAATTGAAGCCAACCTGAAGCGTGAAGTAAAGCGTCGGATCGAGTCCAAAGTCAAAGACCAAGTCATGGAAGCTTTGATTGCGGCCAACCCGATTGCCATTCCAGGCGCTTTGGTCGAAATGGAAATTCAACGTCTGATACAAGCGGCCCGCCAAGACATGGAACAGCGCGGCATGAAGAATAATGATTTCCCGATTCAACCGGAATGGTTTGCTGATCAGGCCAAGCGTCGCGTTACTCTGGGCTTGATTCTTTCCGAGTTGGTTAAGGTAGAAAAACTACACGCCACACCAGAGCAGCTTCGTGCAATGGTTGAAGAAACCGCGCAAAGCTACGAGCAGCCAGAAGAAATCATTCGCTGGTACTACGCTCAGCCACAACGCCTTGGCGAAGTCGAAGGTGTTGCAATTGAAAACAATGTAGTTGCGTGGGTTCTGGGCAAAGCCAAAGTCACTGACAAAGCTGCTGTTTTCGACGAACTGATGGGACAGAAGAACTAAGCCAGCGGTTGATTTAAACTGACTGAATTCTTCAATTTAAGGCATTAAAAAGGGCTGACATGAATATCGACAACGCAAGCAACTGGGATCCACAAGCACTTGGTATGGTCCCTATGGTGATTGAACAGAGCGGACGCGGAGAACGTGCGTTTGACATCTATTCACGCCTGTTGAAAGAGCGTGTGATATTCCTTGTCGGCCCAGTCAACGATGTGACGGCCAATCTGGTCGTCGCACAGTTGCTTTTCCTTGAAGCGGACAATCCGGACAAGGATATTTATTTCTACATCAACTCACCGGGTGGGTCCGTTACCGCAGGGATGTCGATTTACGACACCATGCAGTTCATCAAACCGGATGTTTCAACGCTGTGCATCGGACAGGCCGCCTCAATGGGTGCCTTCCTACTGAATGCCGGCGCCAAAGGCAAACGCTTCGCCCTACCCAATTCCCGCGTCATGATTCACCAGCCACTGGGTGGATTCCAAGGCCAGGCCTCGGATATCGCAATCCACGCAAAAGAAATTCTCTCCATTCGTGACCGCCTGAACCGCATCATGTCAGAGCACAGCGGTCAACCGCTTGAGCGTATCGAAAAAGACACCGACCGGGACAACTTCCTGTCCGCCGCAGAGGCAGCAGAATATGGCCTGATTGATAAGGTACTGACCCGCCGCGACGCGGCTTAACCGGAGAGCTATCAATGACTAAAGGCAGCCAAGAAAAACTGCTCTACTGCTCTTTTTGCGGAAAGAGCCAGCACGAAGTTAAAAAGCTGATTGCCGGTCCATCAGTATTTATTTGTGACGAGTGTATTGCACTCTGCACCGACATTATTCACGACGAATTACCAGAAGAAGCAGCCAAAGCAGGCCGCTCAGATTTACCAACGCCTAAAGAAATCAGTTCCATTCTTGATCAATACGTTATTGGCCAAGAAGTCGCGAAACGTATTCTGGCGGTTGCTGTTTACAACCACTACAAACGCCTCCGCCACTCGGCGAAAAATGCCGGTGAAGTGGAACTATCGAAGAGTAATATTTTGCTCGTCGGCCCCACCGGTTCGGGCAAAACATTACTTGCACAAACCCTTGCGCGGCTGCTTAATGTTCCATTCGTGATGGCTGATGCCACCACTTTGACTGAAGCAGGCTACGTTGGTGAAGACGTCGAAAACATCATTCAAAAGCTACTGCAAAAGTGCGATTACGATATCGAAAAAGCCCAGCAAGGGATTATCTATATTGATGAAATCGACAAGATTTCACGCAAATCGGACAACCCGTCGATTACCCGTGATGTCTCGGGCGAAGGCGTGCAGCAAGCACTGCTCAAACTAATTGAAGGCACCGTTGCATCGATCCCACCACAGGGTGGCCGGAAGCATCCGAATCAGGACTTTGTCCAAGTAGACACGACCAACATCTTGTTTATTTGTGGCGGCGCATTCGCCGGCCTTGAAAAAATCATCCAGAACCGCTCTGAAAAAGGTGGCATTGGCTTTGGTGCCGAAGTAAAGAGCAAGGATGATAAAAAAGCGATTGGCCAAGTACTACTCGATGCCGAGCCTGAAGATTTGATCAAATTTGGCCTTATTCCAGAACTAATTGGTCGCCTCCCCGTTGTTGCTACACTGCAAGAACTCGAAGAACCTGCGCTGATCCAGATTTTGACAGAACCGAAAAACGCCTTGGTCAAACAATACCAAAAGCTTTTCGGCATGGAAGAAGTCGAACTCGAAATTCGCCCCGGCGCCCTTTCTGCCATTGCAAAAAAAGCACTGGCTAGAAAGACCGGAGCTCGCGGCCTGCGCTCCATTCTTGAGCACGCCTTACTCGATACAATGTACGAACTTCCAGGCATGGAAAATGTCGAAAAGGTCGTTATCGACGAAAACATGATCGCCGGTGATGCGCAACCTCTGATAATTTACGCTGATCAGCCAAAAGTCTCCGGCTCTAACTAAAGCCTGGGCTTGAATTGCGGTTTCCCGCCCCCAATTAGGGGGCACATACCTATTTAAAGGCATCGTAATGTCAAACCCCAACACGCTCTCGGAAACCATCGAACTGCCGCTGCTGCCATTGCGCGATGTCGTCGTTTTCCCGCACATGGTGATTCCGCTTTTTGTTGGCCGCCCCAAGTCAATAAAAGCACTAGAAATGTCGATGGAGGGCGGCAAGAACATACTGCTTGTCGCTCAAAAAACTGCGGCCAAAGACGAACCGGAACCCGAAGATCTTTATAGCATTGGCTGCCTAGCAAACATCCTGCAAATGCTTAAATTGCCGGATGGGACTGTTAAAGTACTTGTCGAAGGTACCCAGCGCGCTCGAGTAGAAAACATTGAAGTTCAGTCATCAATGTTTATGGCTACGGCCACGCCCTTGCCACCGCCGGCTATCGAAGATCACGAAATTGAGGCAATGCGCCGCGCCGTCGTTGCTCAATTTGACCAATTTGTAAAACTAAATAAAAAAATCCCACCAGAAGTCCTCTCCTCTATCGCGGGGATTGAAGATGCTGGCCGCCTCGCTGACACGATTGCTGCTCACCTGCCGCTTAAACTCGAACAAAAGCAAGAAGTGCTCGAGATGGACAGCATCAGGGATCGCATTGACCGCCTCTTGTCACAACTAGAGTCAGAAATCGACATTCTTCAGGTTGAGAAACGCATCCGTGGTCGCGTTAAGCGTCAGATGGAAAAAAGCCAGCGTGAGTATTACCTCAACGAGCAGGTAAAAGCGATCCAAAAAGAGTTGGGCGAAGGTGAAGAAGGCGCTGATCTTGAAGAGCTTGATAAAAAGATCAAAGCCGCCGGAATGAGCAAAGAAGGCCTGGCCAAAGCACAAAGCGAACTGAAAAAACTCCGCCTGATGTCCCCCATGTCGGCCGAAGCAAGCGTTGTTCGAAACTTCATCGAAACATTGGTTGGCTTGCCATGGCGCAAAAAAACCCGGATTAGCAAGGATTTGCGTGAAGCAAGCAAGATTCTCGATGCCGATCACTTTGGTTTAGACAAAGTCAAAGAACGCATTCTTGAGTATCTCGCGGTACAACAGCGTGTCGACAAGGTAAAAGCCCCTATTCTCTGTCTCGTTGGCCCTCCGGGCGTAGGCAAAACATCTCTCGGGCAATCAATCGCCAAGGCGACGAACCGCAAGTTCGTCCGCATGGCGCTGGGTGGTGTGCGTGATGAAGCTGAAATTCGAGGCCACCGTAGAACTTATATCGGCTCCATGCCGGGCAAAATTTTGCAAAGTCTGACCAAAACCGGAGTCCGTAACCCGCTCTTCCTGCTCGATGAGGTGGATAAGCTTGGCCAGGATTTCCGTGGCGACCCATCCTCTGCCTTGCTAGAGGTTCTTGACCCGGAACAGAACAACACCTTCCAGGATCACTACGTTGAGGTTGATTTTGACCTTTCCGATGTAATGTTTGTGGCCACAGCCAATACCATGAACATTCCGGCTCCGCTGCTTGACCGAATGGAGGTTATCCGTCTATCAGGGTACACGGAAGATGAAAAGGTCAATATTGCCATGCGTTATCTGCTAAGCAAGCAGATGAAGAACAATGGCGTAAAAACGACAGAATTGACCATTGCTGACAGTGCAGTCCGTGACATCATTCGCTACTACACTCGGGAAGCGGGGGTTCGCGCCCTTGAGCGGGAAATTTCCAAGATTTGCCGGAAAGTCATCAAAGCGCTACTGCTCAAAAAACGTGATGGAAAAATGCTGGTCAATGCCAAGAACCTAGACAAATATCTTGGGGTTCGGCGCTACACCTTCGGCATGGCTGAAAAGGAAAATCAGATAGGTCAAGTAACCGGACTGGCGTGGACTGAAGTAGGTGGTGAATTACTGACGATCGAATGCGCCAACATGCCCGGCAAAGGCAACATCCTGCGCACAGGCTCACTTGGCGACGTTATGAAGGAGTCGGTCGAGGCTGCCCGTTCAGTTGTTCGCGCCCGCGCCCGCCGCCTTGGCATCAAAGACGAGGCGTTCGAGAAGACTGATATTCACATCCACGTACCGGAAGGCGCCACACCAAAGGATGGGCCTTCAGCTGGTATCGCCATGACTACTGCACTGGTTTCATCCTACACGGGCATCCCCGTTCGTTGTGATGTCTGCATGACAGGTGAAATCACTTTACGCGGTGAAGTTTTAGCGATTGGCGGGCTAAAAGAGAAATTATTGGCCGCCATACGTGGCGGGCTAAAAACGGCGCTGATCCCAGAGGAAAACCTCAAGGACATCACCGAAATGCCTGACAACATCAAAAACAAGATTGAAATCATCCCAGTAAAATGGATTGATCAGGTCTTGGCTCGAGCACTTGAACGCATTCCGGAGGCTTTACCAGAGACTACCGCTGAAAATTCTGCTGTTCAAGCAAGCACCGAAGCTGCAGCAGCAAAATCAACGCTTACTCATTGATTTAAAAAGAAAGGATGCTGGCATACTTGGGCCACCATCCTTTCTTTGCTGATTCACCAATTGTGTTTTGACCAAAATCCGCTTGACACAAGGTTTTGCGGGGAGATATAAATCTCCCTTCACAAAATTTTTCACTTAAAACCATTCACTGGGGACCCACATGAACAAGACCGAATTGATTGACCAAATCGCTGCATCTGCCGATATTTCTAAAGCTGCTGCCGGCCGCGCATTGGACGCAACTGTTGCTGCTGTCAAAGAAGCACTGAAAAATGGCGACACCGTCAGCCTGATCGGCTTTGGTACCTTCTACGTTGGTGAGCGTGCTGCTCGCACCGGCCGTAATCCACAGACCGGCAAGACTCTGGAAATCAAAGCCGCCAAGTCGCCAAAATTCCGCGCCGGTAAAGGCCTGAAAGACGCAGTAAACTAATTAACGCTAACGGTGCTATTTGGCAGGATTTCCCCGTCAAATATCCAAAGAATTGGATAAGCATCGGCTAGGTATAATTCAAACCCCGCTCCTGTAGCGGGGTTTTTTGTTAGAACAGGCAAGATGAACGACGACAACGAAACCCAAGCTCAGAACAAAACTGGTGATGCACTCAAAGCCCAGCGCTTTCAGATGCTCGAAGACATCGCCAAGGAACTTCAGGGTGAGGTTGTATTCCCAACCTACTTCGATGCTGTTCTGCGCCTGCGCAAAGTCCTTCAAGACCCCAATCAGTCTATCGGTGATATTGCCAATGCCATTTCGATTGAACCACTGATTAGCGCCAAGCTACTTCACTTAGCGAATTCAGTCGCATTCAACCCGCAAGGCCGTGAAATAAGCGAAATGAAATCGGCGATCACCCGTCTAGGGCTGAATGCAGTTCGTTCAACTGCCATGGCTATCGTTATGAGCCAACTCCTACGTGCCAAGGGGATGGCCGACTACACATCCCTAACGCATTCCTTATGGGAGCACTCAATCAAGACGGCTTGCGCTGCCAAGGTAATTGCCAAGAACCACACGAAATTCAACCCTGATGAGGCATTTCTCGCCGGGTTGGTTCACGACCTTGGCGCTTTCTACATGCTTTATCGGGCAACTCAATATGATGAATTACGCAGCCGACCGGATAGCGTCAAGTATTTAATTATCCAATGGCACGAGAGCATCGGCGTTTCGCTACTCGGGGCGCTGGGAATGCCGGAAGAGATCGTTAATGCAACAGTGGACCACGATCAGTTACGGACTTGTCCTCCGGTAGTACGCAACCTGTCCGATGTTATTTACATCGCAAACATGCTGGCTGGTGGCCACTTTGAGTGGCTCCTTCAAGACCAGCAGGACGAACCTGCTGATCTGATCGAACTCAACGCAAAGTTTGACTACCTGATGCCGGAAATTGAAATCATCCTTAGCGAAATGAAAAACTGCTTCGGCTAAGCAGCAATCACCTACTCCTTGCGACCGTGACTGGTTTTAACCTGAGTCGATGCAAGAATCCCCCGCAGAATATTAATTTCGTCTTTTTCCAGACGTACTCGACCAAACAGGCGGCGTAATTTTGGCAGCAAGCGCCCAGGTTGTTCCGGATTAAAAAATCCAGTGGCTGTCATGACCGTTTCAAAGTGAGAGATCAAACCCTCGACCTCCTCCAGCGTAGCGACGGGAGAAGCAAATGGCGTAGCATCTTGAGTTCGTAGCGGAGGCTTATTCGAAAATGCCGCCATGCGGCATTCGTGGCAAAGCACTTGAACTGCGGATCCCAAATTGAGGGAGCTGAATTCGGGATTGGTTGGAATCGTCACCGCCGCCTGACAACGAGAGATTTCTTCGTTACTCAACCCAACTGTTTCATTACCAAAAACCAGCGCCACATCCCCCAGCCTTGCTTCATCGAGCAAGCGAGCGACGGTTTCACGAGGTTGGCCAATCACCGGACCTAAGTCACGCTGGCGAGCAGACAGCCCGACAGCAAATATAACGCCTTCCAATGCAGCATCAAGCGAAGTAGTGACCGTTGCGTTCTGCAACAGATCAACCGCACCAGTCGCCCGTGTATCGGCCTCTAGGTCAGGGAATTTCTTCGGTGACACCAGTACAAGTTTGGACAGTCCCATAGTTTTCATGGCACGTGCAACTGCGCCGATATTGCCCGGGTGACTAGGGCGACACAACACAACTCTGATTCGTGAAAGCAGGACTTCGGGGTTCATAGTGTAAAATTCGTTCTTTAAAATATTATTCGGGCAGCGTCAAGCGACCTGATAGCTCTTTAAGCCCATGCATCCAGCCCTGAATATCGCCATTAAAGCGGCCCGCCGCGCCGGTCAAATCATTAACCGCGCCTCAAACGACCTCGACCTGATTCAGGTTACGACCAAACAGCCTAACGATTTTGTCACCGATGTCGACAAAGCTGCCGAGGCTGCAATTACCGAGATTCTGCGCGAAGCCTATCCAAGCTACGGCATTTTAGCAGAGGAGTCCGGCCAGTCCGCCGGTAAAGGCAGCAATGACTCTGAGTACGAGTGGATTATTGACCCACTCGACGGCACCACCAACTTCATCCACGGTCTGCCGCAATATGCGATCTCCATCGCGCTGGCAAAATCCGGCATCGTTGAACAAGCGGTTGTTTTTGACCCGAACCGTAACGAACTGTTTACTGCCAGCAAAGGTGGTGGCGCCTTCCTGAATGATCGCCGGATTCGTGTTTCCCGCCGTACCAAGCTACAGGATTCCTTGCTCGGCACCGGTTTCCCTTACCGAATGTTCGATCATATCGATACCTACCTATCCATTTTCAAGGAACTGGCGCAGAAAACTGCCGGTCAGCGCCGTCCCGGTGCAGCATCGCTTGATCTCGCCTACGTGGCATGCGGCCGTTACGATGGCTTCTGGGAATTTGGCCTGTCGCCATGGGATATGGCGGCCGGTGCCCTGCTAATTTCTGAGGCTGGCGGCCTGGTTAGCGACATGCGCGGTGATGCCAATTATCTCGAAACCGGGAATCTGGTGGCAGGAACCCCCAAGGTTTTTGCCCCACTGCTGAAAATCATTGAGGACCGGCTGCCCACCACAGTACGCGGCTAAGAATCACTCGCCCCCCAAAAGCGCCTTAATGGCGCTTTTTTCTTTTCAAGCGATTAGACTACACTCAGCCTACTCAATCGACTGCCAACCACCATGCGACATTACTTCCCCGCATTTCTCCTTGCCTTTTTGATCAGTGCCAGCGCACTCGCCCAAACCACCAGTACCAACAAGGACAATTCAGGGAACGATGATCAAGGAAAACTCTTCGCCAACACCTGGCGCATCAAGGGTGAGGTTTTCGCCTCAAGCAAACCCGGTACTTCGCGCAAGCTAAAGACAGGCAGCCCGATCTATGTCGGCGAGCAAATCCGTGCCAGCGCCACCGGCGAGGCTGTTTTCAAAACGGCGGATAACGGCTTGGTGGCGATTCGACCTGGTGCTGAATTCGTCCCCGAACAATTTGCCGCGCAAGGCAAGGAAACTGACAGACAAGTGCTGCGCCTGATCACCGGCTCGCTGCGCCTGATTACCGGCTGGATCGCCAAATTCAATCGTGACGAGCATCGCGTCATCACCCCGTCGGCCACTATCGGGATTCGCGGCACCGACCATGAACCCTATGTCCTGCCAATTGAGCTGGCAAACAAAACCTACCAGCCCGGCACTTACGACAAGGTCAATCGTGGCGCGACCAATCTCGGCGCGAATGGCGGAAATCTGCTGATCGAACCCGGCAAGGTTGGCTTTGCTCGCGACCCCAACGCGCCTGCTGTCAGGACTCGTGCCTTGATCACTTTGCTCTTGCCCACTCTACTTGCCAATACCCCGGAGTTTTATATCCCCGGAGCATTTGACGCTGAACTTGACCGTTACTCGGAAAAAGCTGATGCGGAAACGCCAAAATCACCTGAAAGCAAGACATCAAACACCAAAGCTCAGCCGGTAGCCGTAAGCAAGACCGAGTTGCTCCCACCCAAGTCACTGCCAGCACAATGCATTCCACAAGCCATTGGTGAATACTGGCTTGACCAACTTGACCGGGCGATTTTGAATCGTGACCTAAAAACCCTACTCGGCCTCTTTGCTCCTGACATCGTTGCCAAAGCCACCGTCCGGCAAAAGGACAACACCACCAGCACGCTGACGCTCAATCGCGACGAAGTAGTACAAAGCACCCTCAACGCCATCGCCAACCTGAAAAACTATCAGCAGCGGCGAATTACGATTGAAACTGGGTTTGCCGGTAAATCAAACGAATCGAGTTGTCAGCAAATTGATATCCAGTCGGTGACCATAGAACTAGGCTTACTCAACAATCAGCCTTACCGCTTTGAGTCGACCGAGCGCTTCCGTCTGGAGAAACGTGGCAATGAGTGGCTGGCCATTGAGGCTGAATCGATACAACACTGATCACCCAAGCAAACGCCGGAAAATTGATCTGGATTACACCTGCTTGCGAACCCGGTTTGTATAATCGAACGCTTATGGCACCCTATCGATCACTTGCCCAACATCTGCAACACGCTGCCTTGCAGCACGGGGCAAGTCTTGCACTACAGACCATCGAGCAAACCTGGTCGTTTGCCGAATTACTGAGTGATATAGAGGGTTTGGCGAAGCAGCTTACGCGCGACAATGCCACCTTGGTTTTGAGTGGTTCCAGCCTTGAACTCGCCCGTCATGCTTACGCCTGTAGTTTTGAAAATCGGCCTTTTTGGCCGGTGCACCGCAGTAGTCAATCAAAACGAACCGATTGCCCCTACCCAGAAGCTTCATTGATCATTTCAACCAGCGGCAGCGAAGGGAATGCCCGTGCCGTTGTCCTTGGCGATCAACAAATAGACCTTGCTGCCGGTTTGGCGAACCAGACGTTCAATCTTGGCCACGGCGATTTATGGCTCAATTGCCTGCCACTCTTTCATATTGGCGGGCAAAGCATACTCTGGCGCTGCGCCAAGGCGGGCGCTGGTGTATTTCTGAGCAATGGTTTCGCACTGGATGAAGTTGTGGCCGCTTTGAAAAATCAGCCGGTAACGCACATTTCACTCGTCCCCACCATGCTCGCCAAATTGCTGGAACAGGGCATTAAGCCGCCGCCCGGCCTGCGCGTGACACTGATTGGCGGCGCAGCCTTGTCACTGCCACTGTACGAACAGGCAAACGCATCTGGCTGGCCGCTCTACCCGAGCTACGGGATGAGCGAAACAGCGGCTCAACTGGCGACATTCATGCCGCAAGATGGACAATGGCGCCCCGGGCGAGTCGGCAAACCCATGCCCGGCCACGAAGTTTGCATTAGCGACGATGGCCGGATACGCATACGCGGGCCGCAAGTGATGCTCGGCTATCTCGACTCACTAGGGCGGGATGCGGCAGGCTGGCTGACGACAGGGGATTTGGGCGAGCTTGACGGCAATGGCTGCCTGACCATCACTGGCCGGGCGGACGACATGCTAATCAGCGGCGGGCGCAACGTTCATCCGCTCGAAGTCGAATCCTGTCTTGCCGCCTGCCCGGGTGTCAGCGAAGTTGCCGTGAGCGGTCGGCCTGATCCGGTCTGGGGTGATCTAATTGTGGCAATCATGGTCGGCGATGCCGCGGAACAGACTTTGCGAACGCACGCCAAAACTGTGCTTCATTCGGCAGCCCAGCCAAGGCAATACATTTTTATCGAAGCACTGCCCAAAACACCCGCCGGCAAACCGGATCGGGCAAAAATTCGTCAGCTGGCGATGCAAAGTACCGGATGATCCAGCAGCTCAGAAAACACCTCGCCGCAGTTGATTTACCTGAACAATTGCGCGCTCTGGCCCGAAATGCACCGGCTTCGGCTCCAATCAGCCTTTGCCTCAAGCTTGGCCAGCAGCATCAGGACTGGTTGAACCTGCTCCCGTCCAGCGACAACTTCTGGTACCAAAGCCAACCAGCAAATGGCATTTTCCGGCTTGGCATCGGTCACGCCCTACAAGTTTCCAGCCTTGGACCCCATCGTTTCTCGGCACTGGATAATGCTTATCAGGGCTTCTGCCAGCACTGGCGGCACAATGGAAACGCTCTCGCTTTTTGTGGATTTGCCTTTGATGAAACAAACGATACGCCGCTCCCCAATGCCCTGCTCAGCATTCCGGCCATGCTGCTCGAAAACATTGACGGTCATTGCACACTGACCCTGAGCACCACAGTGGCCCGACTACCGGAAGCGATTGCTGACTGGCAAGCGCAACTCAGCACAGCCCCCGACTCTCCCGGCGGCGAGATCATCACACAACCCCCTGCACTACTTGCCGACCGCGCCTGGATGGCGCGGGTCAATGCCGCTTTGCGAGACATCAAGCAAGGCAGTATCAGCAAACTGGTGCTCAGCCGCCAGTGCCGGATTGAATCCAGCCAGCCGATCAGCCCTCGGCAACTGCTCAGCCAGTTGATCGAACAACAGCCAGCCAGCCTGATTTACGCCTACGGCAAGCAGCAACAGTTTTTTCTGGGTGCCACGCCGGAACGTCTGGTTCGGCTCCATGGACAAAACATTCAGGCAGATGCGCTGGCCGGTACGGCCTGGAGCGGTTCAGCCGATTTGTCAGCGGAAAAAAATTGCCGCGAACAAGCATTGGTTGTTGAAGCCGTACAGAAGGCTTTGCTGCCATTTTGTACCCAGCCCCCTAACGTTAGCCCGGTGCAACATCATCCGGCCGGCCATCTGACTCATTTGCGTAGCGAAGTCTCTGCCCAAGCTCACCCGGCCACGCGACTCTTTGACCTCGTGCGCGCCCTGCACCCCACGCCAGCAGTAGGCGGCCACCCTTCCGCTGCTGCGCTTGAATGGCTCAGAATGCACAAAGAGCAGCGCCCGGGCTGGTATAGCGGCGGCATCGGCACCCTCGACGCTGAAGGTAATGGCGAGTTCTCGGTTGCCCTGCGCTCAGCGCTGGTTGACGGCAATAAAGCCAGCCTTCAGGCAGGCGCAGGTATCGTCTCAGGCTCCCAGGCAGAGCTGGAACTTGCGGAAACCGAAGCCAAGTTTGGCACCCTGCTTGCGGCCTTAAAATCCGGCAGTTATCCAGCAAAAAACGGTACGCACGCCTAAAGCTACTACCAGCGATTTGAAAAATCGCTTTTTTCGCCGTGCACCGTAGCATTGCCCTTGCTACGTCATCAAACTGCAATATTTATGCAACAAAATGATGTGCGAGAAGCATATACTTTAAAGATCACTTGGATTCTGCGCCATGACCCATCCCCACCTGCACCCTCGCTACCCGACCGACAACTACCTCAACCGCGAACTTGGCCTGCTTGCCTTCAATCGCCGCGTATTGGCACAAGCGCAGGATGAACGGGTACCGCTACTGGAAAGACTGCGTTTCCTCTGCATCGTCTCAAGCAATCTTGACGAGTTTTTTGAAGTACGGATGGCCGGCCTCAAGGAACAAGTACAAGCCAAATCGACAGTTATCACCAGCGATGGCAAAACCGCACTAGAGTCATTCAAGCTGGTTTCAGCCGAAGCCCATGCCATTGTCGATGAGCAATATGAACACCTGAACGAAGTCATCCTGCCGCGCTTGGCCGAAGAAGGCGTTCGCTTCCTCCGCCGCTCGTCATGGAATGAAGCCCAACGGCAGTGGATCAAAACCTACTTCATCCGTGAAATGGTACCGGTGCTGACCCCCATCGGACTCGACCCATCGCACCCCTTCCCTCGCGTCCTCAACAAGAGCCTGAACTTCGCGATTGAACTTGATGGCAAAGATGCCTTTGGCCGTAGCTCTAATGCAGCGATTGTTCAGGCCCCGCGCGTTCTGCCCCGGGTCATTCGACTCCCGGAAGAACTGGCCGGATGCCCCTACGGTTTCGTTTTCCTGTCGTCCATCCTCCACGAGTTTGTCGGCGAGCTATTCACCGGCATGACCGTACTCGGCTGCTATCAATTCCGCGCCACCCGTAACTCCGACCTGTTCGTTGATGAAGAAGAAGTCACCAACCTGCGCACCAAGTTACAAGGCGAGTTGCCGCAGCGCAATTTTGGCAACGCAGTTCGGCTGGAGATTGCCGACAACTGCTCGCCGACGATGACCGAATTCCTCCTTGCCCAGTTTGACCTAGCCCCGGCTGACCTTTACCGCGTTCATGGCCCGGTCAATCTGGTCCGTCTGATGCAGATTCCGGATTCAGTAGATCGCCCGGACATGAAGTTTTCATCCTTCGTCCCCGGCGTCCCGAAAGCGGTTGGCAAGGGTGCCAACATTTTCGACAGCATCCGCAAAAACGACATCTTGCTGCACCATCCTTACCAGTCATTCTCGCCGGTGATTGAACTGCTCAACCAGGCGGTTAAAGACCCGCACGTAGTCGCTATCAAAATGACGGTTTACCGCACCGGCACTGACTCGGTGCTGATGCAGTCGCTGATCAGCGCAGCGCAAAATGGCAAGGAGGTCACCGTTGTCGTCGAACTGATGGCGCGCTTTGACGAAGAAGCCAACATCAGTTGGGCGACCAAGCTCGAAGAAGTTGGGGCACATGTCGTCTATGGTGTAGTCGGCTATAAAACCCACGCCAAGGCACTGCTCATTGTCCGCCGCGAAGATGGCGGCCTGAAGCGCTACGCCCACCTTGGCACAGGTAACTACCATCCGCGCACGGCCCGGCTCTATTCTGACTTCGGCTTGATGACCGCCAATGAAGAAATCACCCATGACGTCAGTGAAGTATTCAAACAACTGACCGGACTGGGCAAAGCGCGTACCCTTAAGCACCTCTGGCAAGCACCGTTCACCCTGCAGCCTAATATCGTCGCAGCAATTCGTGCCGAAGCCGAGATTGCCCGTGCCGGTGGCAAAGCACATATCGTCGCCAAAATGA
>CAYRBE010000029.1:0-17314 GCA_964422345.1 uncultured Dechloromonas sp. | reverse complement strand
AACTGCCGAAGCAGCATCTCCTAGTACCCCCGGCAACTGGCGGACGACGGCATCAATCAGGGCCATCGCCGGCAACTCGCCACCAGAGAGCACAAAATCTCCGATCGAAATTTCTTCATCAACACAGCGCTCGATCAAACGCTCGTCAATTCCTTCATAACGACCGCAAAGAAGAATCAAACCTTCCTCACCCGTCGCCAGCTGCATGACCCGCTCATGGGTCAGCGGCGCACCCTGCGGCGAAAGGTAGATTACCCGGCACTTTGCCAGACCTGCCTCACGCTGCTGCGCCTGTGCAGCATTGATCGCCTTTTCAAGCGGCCCGGGCTGCATCAGCATGCCAGGCCCACCGCCGAACGGACGATCATCCACCCGCCGCCAGGTATTCTCGGCAAAATCACGCGGATTCCACCCTTGCCACACCCAACGCTGCTCTTCAAGCGCCCGGCGGGTAATACCACTCTGCGTCAACGCAGAAAACATCTCTGGGAAAAGGGTAATGCAGTCAAACCGAATCACCAGTCGCTGCCCCACTCCACCCTTACCAAGCCCGCTTCCTTTTCCACAGCCAATATAACCGCTGAAACAAAAGGTAACAGACGCTCAGTACCATCATCAGCGACCACACGTATCACGTCGCTCGCACCTGTTTCGATCAATCCGGCAATTTTGCCCAATCGCTCATCCGCAGTATTTAAAACATCCAGGCCGATCAGATCGTCCCAGTAAAACTCACCTGGCTTAGGCGCAGGAAGCAACTCACGTGGCGCACCAACAGTCAAACCTTTGTGAGCTTCTGCCGCAGTTCGATCATCAACACCTTCGAACTGGACAACTAAACCATTTGCGTGAGACTTCAAGCTTTTTAGCTTTATCTCACGCCATGTCGCACCATTATCACTGCTAACCCACCAGACAGGCATTTCAGCCCATGACAGCGGATCATCACCAAATGGGTATAACCTTAGCCAGCCCTGCAATCCGTAAGGGTCGGCCAACCGACCCAATACGACAATATCTTTGCCAGCCAAAATTTAACTTAAGCTGCCTGTTGAGCTGCGTGCTGCTTAACCAAGCGAGCAACGGTCGGTGACAACTGGGCACCATTTTGCTGCCAATAGGTCAAACGATCAGTTTCGACACGCAGGCGCTCAGCATTGCCAGACGCTACCGGATTGTAAAAACCAATACGCTCAACGAAACGACCATCACGACGATTGCGTGAGTCGGTAACAACCATGTTGTAGAAGGGGCGCTTCTTGGCGCCACCACGGGCAAGACGGATAACAACCATGGGAACTCTTTCGTTAGCTGGAAAAAAGACCCAAGATTGTAACACTTTTACACTGAAAAACAAGCCACTTATCAAGACAAGCAGATCTCACGAAATAAGTCAGTTCAGTTCAAAAAAACCACCACCGGTCGGGTCAACCAGCATTCGCAGTGTAAATATTTGTTATGCTCAGCAAGCAATGAACCCCACACCCAAAAACACGCCCCTCCCAGACAACCATATCAAAGGCCTCCTCGAATGGCTTGCACTGGCGCACGGACGAAGCAGTGCTGATGATGCAGAGCAACTGCATCAACAACTACTCGTCTTACGCCAAGCTGCGATCCCGCCCGGCCAACGCACAAAATTTCTTGACCTGCTGTACAACCAGACAGCCAAGACCATTGAGTTTGAATTAAAGCGGCTTCGCGAAATCTCCTTGCCCGCCCCCAGAAAAGTCAGAGTTCGGACAAAATCACTACTAGCAGCACTAGAAGTGATGACTCAAGAGTATTTCAACACACTGGCTAATTTGTTTGACCCCAACACACCGCACGACCCGCATACACCACACACAGCACTACGCCGAGCAATGGAAACTATTGCCTGGCAAATTCGAATCAACCACCTGCTCGCTTCACCACCCGGCATTGGTCTTTGGCAACAACTGCACTCGGCGCTAAAAACCGCCCGCCGCCTTGGAATTGACGCCATCCCTGGCCCCAAGGACAGCCCTAGCATCCAACGCATTTATGCCAACATTTTGCTTGCAGCGATTGCTCAACCCGCCTCGTTTTCATCGGCCGAACTTGAATTCATCAATGACTACATCAGTACGCTTGAGATCAATCTAAATATTTCCCCAACCCCGCCACTTGACCAGACGGGCCTGTTTTGGATTGATCTGGACAAAGACTTTCCAGCGCATGCGTTAATCCGGCGGACACCCGCCGCTGATGTCGACATCCTTTATTTTTCGTGCGACTCAATTGCAACAATCGTAGAGCATCACCACGTCGAACTTGAAAAAGGAACCTCGTCCTCAGCCTTGGGCCTGCCTGTTTTCGCTGATACACACGCCGGAAAAGGCGTTCTATTTCGCTTAAGTTCACTATGGGGACAACCGAGCAAAAGAAAGTTTCCTCGCCGGCGACAATCTTACCGTGCCAATTTATGCACAGGCCTAGACAAACTCTGGCAACTCATCCGCTCAGCAGACAATCCGAGCGAATATAGCGAATGGATGGTGACCAATGAAAGCCCTGACGGCTATGCTTTAATGCATATTTCTGGGCGAACCGATGACCTGCGCGTGGGTGACATCATTGCCCTACAAAGCACCGACAACACGTCTGAAACCAGCAACCATTGGCATATCTGCATTATTCGCTGGGCCATCTCGGAAAATCCTGAACATATCGAACTGGGGTTGGAGTTGATTTCTGCACGCGCAACCTCTGTAGAGGTTATCCCCCCCGGAAAAAAACCACCAACCCTAATTGGCGCATTGATGCTACCTAAAGCACCACCAATGCGCACCAGTGAAGCGCTGGTTGTGCCATCAGGTATTTTTCAGGGAAATACCAAGCAAATTCTCGTTATGATCGAAAAAGACAATTTTGAGATTCGTGAAGTATCTGCCACTCATCTTGATGAACAAACCAGCAAAATTGAAATTTTCAGCGTCTCACCGACCCACTCAAAGTAGCCACAATCAAGCCACCAAAAAGTACGACAGCCCAAGACAGTTGCAACCAGACAAGAAAAACGGGAATCGCTGAAAAAGCGCCATAAACGCTGGTTAGCACGATTGAACTGGCCAGATAAATCTCGAACAATCTCTGCATAGCGGAGAACGCCAGAGTGGCGAACACCCCACCCACCAGCGCGGCACCACGAGGCACCACAGCATTCGGTACAACGTGATAAAGAAACGAAAAAAACAAAGCCATCAGCACCATTGAAACCGCCTTCAAAGCCCCCTGGCGCACCCAGGCCGGCTCATCAAACAAGCCGAGCGAAGTACTAACCGCAAATGATATTGCTACCGCGACTGCCCCCAACAAAAAAGGCCACACCACCATAGCCAGCAGATATAAGCGCAGTCGCGCCAATACTGGCCGCGCCTTAACCCGCCACAAGTGGTTAAACACTCGCTCGATAGTCATCATCAAAAAAAACGCCGTTACCCCAAGGAAAGCAATACCAAGGGCCGTCAACTGCTGCGCTTTTTGAGAAAACCCTGCAATACGTCCAGCGATCGCTCCTGACGCTCCAGCGGGCAACAAATTATCACGCAACAAACTGTCAAGACGACCAATAAAAACATCAAGAACAGGCAAAGCGCTAGCCACCGCTAACACGACAGCAACTAACGGAACAATCGCCAGTAGCGTTGTAAACGCTAGGGCAGCACTAGTCTGCAACATATTTTCACTGGAGAAACGGCGAAAAATATTAATAAATCGACTGAAGCCGTTTCTGGTTGGACGATGACGAGAGCGCTGGTTCATGGGGCCGTATAATAGCTGACCATGTCAGAAATTCTCATTCTCTATTACAGCCACCGGGGCTCAGTACGCGCCATTGCCGAACGGATTGCCCGAGGCATTGAAGCCGTTCCCGGCATGCAGGCCCGGTTACGCACCGTGCCACGCGTCTCAGCGGTTTGTGAAGCGACCGAACCCTTCATCCCCGAGCGTGGCGCCCCCTACATCGAGTCACTCGACCTTGAGGAATGTGTCGGACTCGCCCTCGGCAGCCCGGTTCGCTTTGGCAACATGGCTGCACCAATGAAATACTTCTGGGACAGCACGATTGCCGCCTGGCAGAATGGCTCACTTGCAGGAAAACCGGCCTGTGTTTTCACCTCAAGCAGCAGCCAGCACGGCGGCAATGAAAGCACACTAATTTCAATGATGCTGCCCCTTTTGCACCACGGCATGCTGATCTCAGGAATCCCGTACACCGAGCCTGAACTAGCAACCACATTAAGCGGCGGGACGCCCTATGGCGCAAGCCACGTTTCCGGCCAGAATGGAAATCCCACGCTCTCCGAAAGCGAAAGCCAACTTGCCTTCAGCCAAGGCAAGCGTCTAGCAATTATTGCCAAAAAACTGAGTACACCGTGACCAGCAACCGTTATCGAATCGCCACCAGCGCCACACTTATTGCCCTTATTTTTCTATGCTTGGCATGGGAGGGCTGGCTCGCCCCGTTAAAACCAGGCGGTTCTTGGCTGATACTGAAGGGCGCATTCCTGCTTTTACCCCTATTCGGAATTCTCCGGGGTAAGCGCTATACGTACAAATGGCTGTCGCTGTTTATCCAGTTCTACTTGCTTGAAGGTGCAACCCGAGCCACCAGCGAAACCGGAACATCACAATTGCTGGCAATAGGTGAAACGACACTGGCGGGTATCGTATTCGTACTCTGCATACTTTTTATTCGAGCCACCCGGATACCCGAAGAAAAAAAGGCTGCCCAGCCAAGCTGAAACAGCCTTTTAACCCGCTCAAAAATCAAATTTCGCCTTGAGCTCTGACCTTTTCGAGTGTTGAGTGCAGTTTGTTGAGCGCATTCAGATATGACTTTGCTGAAGCAATAACAATATCGGTGTCTGCGCCATTGCCATTGACCACACGCCCACCTTTGGCAAGCCGTGTCGTCACCTCGCCCTGTGCATCGGTCCCGGTGGTTATCGCATTTACTGAGTAAAGCATCAGCTCTGCACCACTACAAGCAATTGATTCAATCGCTTTGTAGGTAGCATCCACCGGCCCCCCGCCACTTGATTCGCCACGTAGCTCGACCCCGCCCACATTGAGAATCACCTGAGCCTGAGGCATCTCTCCAGTCTCTGAGCAGACCTTGGAATAAACCAGTTTGTAGTGCTCATGCTCAGGCGTCACAACTTCATCAGAGACCAGTGCATGCAGGTCTTCATCAAAAATTTCATGCTTGCGGTCGGCCAGTTCCTTGAAGCGGGCAAATGCAGCATTCACTACTTCATCGCTCGCCAACTCAATGCCCAGTTCTTGCAAGCGGCTCTTGAAAGCATTACGTCCCGAGTGCTTACCAAGAACCAACTTATTCTGCGTCCAGCCGACATCCTGAGCTCGCATGATTTCGTAGGTTTCACGGTGTTTCAGCACCCCGTCCTGATGAATCCCGGACTCGTGCGCGAAAGCGTTTGCACCAACCACCGCTTTATTTGGCTGAACCGGATAGCCAGTAATTTGTGAGACGAGTTTTGATGCAGGCACGATCTGCGTTGTATCAATCCGGGTTTCCACCGGGAATACATCACTACGCGTACGTACCGCCATGACAATCTCTTCGAGCGAAGCATTCCCTGCACGCTCACCCAGCCCATTAATTGTGCACTCAACCTGGCGCGCACCAGCCAACACTGCAGCCAGAGAATTTGCCACAGCTAAGCCAAGATCATTATGGCAATGGACCGACCAGACAACTTTATCTGAGTTCGGCACGCGCTCGATCAACTGGCGCAATGTCTCCGCATATTGACTGGGAATGTTATATCCCACGGTATCGGGAACATTGATCGTGGTTGCACCGGCCTTGATCACAGCGTCAAAAATCCGGCAGAGAAAATCGAGTTCGGAGCGCCCGGCGTCTTCTGCCGAGAACTCGACGTCGTCGGTATACTCTCTTGACCAGCCGATCGCCTTAACTGCCTGCTCAACAACCTGATCAGGCGTCATTCTCAGCTTCTTCTCCATGTGAATTGAGGAAGTTGCAATGAAGGTATGGATCCTTCCTGAATTAGCCGGCTTGATCGCTTCGCCTGAACGACGAATATCATTTTCATTCGCCCGAGCCAACGAGCAGATGGTTGAATCCTTAATCGCCTGAGAAATAGCGTGAATTGAATCAAAATCGCCCTGTGAAGCTGCAGCAAAACCAGCCTCAATGACATCAACCCGCATTTTTTCGAGCTGCCGGGCAACACGAATCTTCTCTTCCCGAGTCATCGATGCGCCAGGACTTTGCTCACCGTCGCGCAAAGTCGTATCAAAAATAACGAGATTTTGTTTCATATTTTCCTCAACATCCAAACTAAGGCTTACTCTTAACTAGACCTACTGCCGCCAACACATAACCCGACAAACCATACAGCACAAAGAAACCGAACAAAGCCAACTCGGGGCTATAGGCAGCTAAGGCAAAAGCCAGCGCGATCGCTGCAATCACAAAAAACGGCACGCTTTTCCGCAAGTTAATATCTTTAAAACTGTAATAACGGATATTTGACACCATTGTCACCCCGGCGAAAATGGTCAAGCCGCAAGCCAGCCAGCGCACATCCTGCCCGGAAATACCTGAAGCAATCATCACCCAGACCAGACCTGCAACCAATGCCGCTGCAGCGGGAGATGGCAAACCTTGAAAATAGCGTTTATCCATTACTTCCAGCGTCGTATTGAAACGCGCCAAGCGCAAGGCCGCGCCAGCACAATAAATAAAAGCAGCAATCCAGCCGAGCCGGCCCAAATCACGCAAGGCCCACTCATAGACAACCAATGCGGGAGCAGCACCAAAACTAACCATATCGGAAAGTGAATCATACTCAGCACCAAATGCAGACTGAGTATTCGTCATACGCGCCACTCGACCATCCAATCCATCCAGAACCATAGCGATAAAAATCGCCATCGCAGCGCGCTCAAAATCTCCTTGCATTGCTTGAACAATGGCAAAAAATCCTGCAAATAGCGCAGCTGTTGTGAATAGATTTGGTAGCAAATAAATGCCACGCCGCTTGAGTTCAGGATTAAATAAAGCTTTACGAGGCTTACGTTCAGTCATTGAGGACAAATTCGGCAGAGTTAAAGGTGGAAGGATACACCCAATCACCTAGAGTGATTTCCAGAAGTAAAAAGGGCGGCGCAGAAAACTGCACCGCCCTAATGGAAGACTAAACTAAAGCTTAGTTCTTGGACTGATCAACCAGCTTGTTCTTTTTGATCCAAGGCATCATGTCACGTAATTGACCACCGACTGTTTCAATCGGATGAACCGCATTCAGACGACGACGCGCAGTCATTGAAGGATAGTTGGTCTTGCCTTCCTGAATGAACATCTTGGCGTATTCACCAGTCTGGATACGCTTCAGGGCATTGCGCATGGCAACACGTGACTGCTCGTTGATGACTTCAGAACCGGTCACGTACTCACCATATTCCGCATTATTGGAGATCGAGTAGTTCATGTTGGCAATACCGCCTTCGTACATCAGGTCGACAATCAACTTCAGCTCGTGCAGACACTCGAAATAAGCCATTTCCGGTGCATAGCAAGCTTCGGTCAGGGTTTCAAAACCCATCTTGACCAATTCAACAGCGCCACCGCACAGAACAGCCTGCTCACCGAACAGATCGGTTTCGGTTTCTTCGCGGAAGTTGGTTTCAATCACGCCGCCCTTGGTGCCGCCGTTGGCTGCAGCGTAGGACAGAGCAATATCTTTCGCCTTCTTGGTGACGTCTTGATAAATAGCGATCAGAGATGGCACGCCGCCACCTTTCAGGTACTCGGAACGCACAGTGTGACCTGGGCCCTTCGGAGCAACCATAATCACATCGACGTCGGCGCGCGGCACAACCTGGTTGTAATGAACGTTGAAGCCGTGAGCGAATGCCAGAGCAGCGCCTTTCTTCAGGTTCGGAGCAACTTCTTCGTTGTACACCTGCGGAATATTTTCATCCGGCAACAGCATCATGACAACATCAGCGCCCTTGACTGCCTTGGCAATCTCTTCAACCTTCAAACCGGCAGCTTCAGCTTTTTTCCAAGAAGCGCCATCTTTACGCAGACCAACAGTAACCTTAACGCCAGAGTCTTTAAGATTCTGGGCGTGGGCGTGGCCTTGCGAGCCATAACCAACGATGGTGACCTTCTTGCCCTTGATAAGGGAGAGATCGGCGTCCTTGTCGTAATAAACTTTCATGAAATCCTCTTTATATACAGATAATTAAACTTTTAGAATACGATCGCCACGGCCGATTCCACAGACACCAGTTCTAACGGTTTCCAGAATCAAGCCTGCATCCAGCGCAGCGATGAAAGAGTCGAGCTTGGAGCTTGCGCCGGTCAACTCGATAACGTAGGTCGATTCCGTTACGTCAATAATACGACCACGGAAAATATCGGCCATTCGCGTCATCTCTTCACGATCTTTGCCTGTAGCACGAACCTTAATTAACATCAGTTCGCGCTCAACATGCGCAGCCAGAGAGAGATCGACTACCTTGACCACATCAATCAGCTTGTTGAGCTGTTTGGTGATCTGTTCAAGCACCTCGTCGGAGCCGCTGGTCAGGATAGTCATCCGCGACAGGGAGGGATCTTCCGTCGGTGCCACGGTGAGCGATTCAATGTTGTAACCACGCGCCGAGAACAGCCCGGCTACGCGAGAAAGTGCGCCTGATTCGTTTTCAAGCAAAACTGAAATGATATGTCGCATGTTCTTTTCCTTCCTCGCCTAGATGTCTTCAGCAAGGATCATTTCGGTCAGGCCCTTACCAGCCGCAACCATCGGAAAGACGTTAGCCCCCGAGTCAATAATAAAGTCCATAAACACCAAATCATTTTTATGTTCGGTGAAGGCCTTCCGCAATGCCGGCTCAACATCTTCCGGCCGCTCAATTTTCATACCAACGTGACCGTAAGCTTCGGCCAGCTTTACGAAATCGGGAAGCGAAGTCACGTAAGACTGAGAGTAGCGTTTTGAATAGAACATTTCCTGCCACTGTCGAACCATACCCAGCATACCGTTATTCAGGTTAATGATTTTAATCGGCAAGGCATACTGCTTACAGGTAGACAACTCCTGAATACACATTTGAATGGAGCCCTCACCAGTAACACACGCTACCTGAGCCCCCGGATTGGCCATTAAAACGCCCATGCCGTATGGCAAGCCAACGCCCATCGTCCCCAAGCCACCAGAGTTAATCCAGCGACGCGGCTTATCAAACTTGTAATACTGCGCAGCAAACATTTGATGCTGTCCGACATCAGAGGTAACAAACGCTTCGCCACCAGTGACTTCGTACAATTTTTCCATGACGAACTGCGGCATGATGTGATCAGTCTGCTTATAACGCAGTGACTCACGGCTACGCCACTCGTCAATTTGCTTCCACCAATTGGCAACATCAGGATCGGTTTTGAAATCACCATCCATCAACTTGATCATTTCTTCCAGCACATCGATCACGTTGCCAACAATAGGGACATCAACCTTAACTCGCTTGGAAATCGATGAAGGGTCGATATCGATATGAATAACCCGACGTTTCTCTTCCCCAAAGTGATCTGGATTGCCGATCACTCGATCATCAAAACGCGCACCAACAGCCAAAATAACGTCGGCATAATGCATTGTATTGTTTGCTTCGAACGTACCGTGCATGCCCAACATACCAACAAACTGCTTATCGGTAGCAGGGTAACCACCCAGACCCATCAGGGTGTTAGTCACTGGAAAATTCAGTTTACGAGCGAGTTCAGTCAGCTTTTCAGCTGCATCAGACAGAATAACGCCGCCACCGGTATAAATAATCGGACGCTTGGCTTCCTGAAGAATTTGTACCGCCCGTTTAATCTGCCCAAGATGCCCTTTGACCACAGGATTATATGAGCGCATCTGTATAGTTTTCGGATACTCGAACTCACACATATGAGCCGTAATATCTTTCGGCACATCAACCACAACAGGCCCGGGACGACCGGTCGTTGCGATATGGAATGCTTTTTTAATGGTTACCGCCAGATCTTTGACGTCCTTAACCAAAAAATTATGCTTCACACATGGGCGGGTGATACCCACCGTATCGCATTCCTGAAAAGCATCCTGACCAATGTAGGCAGTTGGCACCTGGCCAGTAATGACCACCATTGGAATTGAATCCATATAAGCTGTCGCAATACCAGTCACGGTATTCGTTACACCCGGCCCTGAAGTCACCAATGCAACGCCTACTTTTTGGGAGGAACGCGAGTAAGCATCTGCCGCGTGAACAGCTGCCTGCTCATGGCGTACGAGTACGTGAGCGACTTGATCCTGCTTAAAAAGAGCATCGTAAATATGCAAAACGGAACCCCCTGGGTAACCGAATACACAATCGACCTTTTCTTCTTGCAAGCACCTGACTACAATTTCTGCACCGCTTATCATCATTCTTGGGCCTAAAAAGCTATCACCGAAAGGACATAACCTTAATCGACCGCCACTTTTCGGTCAAGGTTTCCTGCATTACCCTATAATATTCAAGGTTTTTACTGGAAGAAACGACTCTGGCTTCACCCCAACAACTGTCGAGTTTTTTGGAATCTGTAGAACGTCGCGCCTTCAAGCAAGCGATGTTCGCTGTCCATCAAGAAGAATCAGCGCTCGACATTGTCCAGGACGCCATGCTCAAGCTTGCCGAAAAATATGGTGACCGCCCGGATGAAGAGTTTCCCATGCTTTTCCAGCGCATACTCCAAAACACCATCAGGGACTACTACCGAAGAAGCAAAGTACGTTCAATGTGGACCACATTGCTCTCTGCTTTTTCGTCTGACGACGAAGACGAACACGACCCGCTTGAAACATTGGCCGCCGATGAAGACGACAATGGACCCAGAACCCCCGAAAGCAAGCTATTACAAGCGCAAACACTAAATCTCATTGACGACGAAATAAAAAAATTGCCAACACGTCAACGGGAAGCGTTCCTCATGCGTTATTGGGAAGACATGGACGTCGCTGAAACAGCAGCGGCGATGGGCTGCTCGGAAGGCAGCGTTAAAACCCATTGCTCACGCGCCACCCACGCATTAGCAGCCGCCCTGTCGGCAAAAGGTATAAGACTATGAAAGAAGAACGCTACGCATATCGTGTTCGGCAAGCGCTGAACCATGGACTGAACGACATCCCGCCCGCTGCAAGCCGGCGACTGGAGGCTGCTCGCCATCTTGCACTATCGAAACAAAAACAACCCGTCCATCAGGCAGTATTGGCTCACGCTGGCAACTGGTCATTTTCCAGCGCCGCCGAATTGCCCTATTTAAAACAATTGCTGGCAATTACAGCCTTATTGCTCGGGATGTGGATTTCCTTTTACCTCGATAGCGTAAACTACGTTCACGCACTCGAAGAGGCGGATAGCGCATTGCTTTCTGACGACCTCCCACCAGAGGCTTTCATGGATAACGATTTATTCGAATGGTTAAAAGACGACACATCAGAGGACTAATCCTCTGCATTTCCCTCCTAGCCCAGGCTGCCTTTGCCGCACCACCAACAACGGTTGTCATCGGCACGCTCCCCCAGCCAGGCTGGAATCAACTTAGTTCGCAACAGAAAACAATCCTCGCCCCACTCGCTAGCGACTGGGAGCAGATGGAGAACGTCCGTAAGAAAAAATGGCTGGGCATTGCTGAACGCTATCCAACGATGAAACCGGAAGAGCAAGTCAGAACCCAAGAGCGCATGAAAGAATGGGTAAATTTAACTCCTGCCCAACGAGCAAAAGTCAGGGACGCCTATAAAGACTTCAACCAACTCCCGGCTGATCAAAAAAATACCGTAAAGCAAAAATGGGAAGTCTATTCAAATCTACCTCCTGAAGAAAAGCAGCGCATCAGGGAGTCAGGAAAATCTGTTCAATTGCTAGCACCTCCAGCCCCGCCTGCCGATCAAAACACCGCAGCCGAGCCTGTGAATCAAGAAACAACGCCTTCGCAAACTACTGCTGAACCACCACAAAACTAATGAACCAGCCGCTTCCAAAAATCGGGCGCAGGCTACTCAGCATGCTATATGAAGGCCTGGTTGTTTTTTCCATACTGCTCATAGGCTTTTTGCTGCCACAAGTTGTGTTATCCGGCTTTGGGATGAATTTCACAGGAAAGCTACTTTGGCTGCACGTCTTGGTTTTACTGATGCTTTATTTTCTCTGGTGCTGGCTCAATGGTGGACAAACACTCCCGATGAAGACATGGAAGCTACGCATTAGCAGCCAGGATGGTTCCCGATTACGGCCAATTCAAGCTCTTTTACGGTATCTGGCGGCTTGGCCCAGCATCCTTTTTTTTGGCGCAGGTCTATTCTGGGCGTTTTTTGACAAAGACAAACAGTTTTTCCATGACCGGATTGCCGGAACATGGATTGTTAGCACGGAAGGCTAACGACGTTCGACCCACCACAACATACCGACTGCCGCCAGCAAGAACAAGGCAGAAGGTGCAGTAGCGCTGGCAAACGGTGGCCAAGCGTTAATAACGCCAAGGTTCGAGAACAAACCATTCAGCGCGTAGAACAAAATTCCCAACATCACGCCGGCGAAAATTTTCAAACTAACACCACCGACGCGGTCATGTGAATAACCAAAGGGCAAAGCCAAGGCAACCATGACAAAAGTTGCCAGCGGATAAATTAGCTTTTTCCAGACAGCAATATCATAGCGGTCTGTCTTTTGGCGATTTCCCGACAAATGATCGGTATAGCTCAACAGGCTCAACAACGACATCCGCTCCGGTTTGACCATCAAGACCGAGAGCAAATCCGGATTAACTGCGGACTGCCAACTATCGCTATCAGCTTGCTCAACGTAAGCCCGATCTCCATCCAAAACTGTCCTTACAACACCGCTGAGCAGCCAACTAGCTGGAGGCTGAAACTTAGCTTCCTTTGCCTCGGTTACAGATTCAAGGGCATTATCCTGATTAAATTTGTAAATCCGAATCCCCTCCAAACGTGCATCAGGCGTTGCTTTTTTAACATTGATAAAACTACGCCCATCCTTAAGCCATAGACCGCTATCAAACCCTTGCTGAGCAATAACCTTGCTCATGGCTTTAGCGCGCTTCTCCTGGGCCACCTTCTCCGTAAAAGGAACAAGCACCTCGCCAACCAAAAAAGTCAAAATAGCAAGCAAGGCGGCAACTCTAAACAGGGTCATTAACAAATCGCGCGTTGCCAAGCCCGAAGCGCGCAGCACTGTAATTTCTGAATGCCTAGCCAAAGTCGACAATGCATATAACGTGCCGATTAACGAAGCAATCGGAATTAACTCATAAATCGTACCGGGCAAACTAAGGGCCACATAAACAAGTGCATGCCCAAACTGATAACCCTCTTTACCAACGCTTCGCAATTCATTGATCAGATCAAAAAAGCTAAACAGCGCTAGAAATGCTGCAAGTATCAAGAAAACCGCAGCAAAGGTTTCCCGCATCAAATAGCGCTGATACAACCTCAAGCGAAACATTAGTTATTTCTCCGCTGCCAAGGCATGCGTATAGCAATACGCCGATAAAAGAGCAGCAATAGCGGGCACAACATTAAGGCATGAACCGCCCATACACCAAGCCAAAACGATAATTTCCCCTGTGCCACCCAAGCCTGGCTAACCGATATTAAATTGCTGTAAACCACATAGACCAAAATGGCAATTAGCATATTCGCCGAGCGCCCCGCACGCGGGTTTACAAATGACAAAGGAATTGCCAGCAGCGCCAGAACCAAGGCTGAGATTGGCATCCCAATGCGCCAAAGCAACTCACCTCTCGCCTGATTGCTGTCATCCAGAACCAATTCATGGATAGGAAGCCGATTAGGTGAGCGCTCAGCGGATTTTGCTACGCCATCCTCCGATCGCACGTGGTATTGCTCAAACTCCATGACTTTGAATGCTGGCGTACCTGGCTCGACCTCATAGCGGCGACCATGCTCAAGAACCACAAAACGATCACCATTTTCAGCCACCTCTTGATGGCCGGAATCAGACATGACCACGCCGAGTTTACCTTCCTGAATCGTCGCAACAAACACATTACCAACCCGACTGGCATCCTCAGACAAGGCCTCAACAAAAAACACTCGCTGCCCTTTTTTCACCTCACGAAACGTCCCGGGAGAAACCTGAGAGAGCTCACTTCTTGCCGAAAGCTTTTGCTTGTAATCTGCGGTACTGTAGTTTGCCCAAGGTGACAAAAAGCTGGAAAGCAATGCAATAGCAAACACAATCGGCAAAGCAAACTTAGTAACCGGACGAATCCATGCTGTTAATGGCTGACCAGAGGAAAACCATACGACCATTTCAGAATCTCTATAGGCTCGAGACAAACTCATCAAAACCGAGACAAACAGCGTCAGCGACAATAGCACCGGCATAAAGTTAAGCGCAGCAAAACCCAGCAGGGATGCGACTGCTTCGGGCGCAATATGGCCACCGGCAGCATCTTTAAGCAGCCGAATTAACTGTGTGGAAGTCAGGATGGCCAGCAGGACGACACCTATGCCAGCGGCTGCCTGAGCAAATTCACGCCGTGTAGCGCGTTCGAATATCATGCTTTGACGAAACCGAAAAAATACGAGGATAATCCCTCAAACACCGATATATCCTTGATCAGGAGCAGCTTGTGGAATTTAGCATAAAAAGCGGGAACCCGGAAAAGCAACGTAGCGCCTGTGTTGTTGTTGGCGTTTTTGAATCAAAGAAACCAAGCTTGCCGGCAGAGTTACTCGACAAAGCCTCGAATGGCTATATCAGCGAGATTATCCGCCGTGGCGACATGGAAGGCAAAGCCGGCACGACCTTACTCCTCCATAAGGTTCCGGGAAGTGCTTGCGAACGAGTGCTTCTAGTCGGTCTGGGCAAGGAAAAGACCTTCCACGAAAAAGAGTTTTGTTCCGCCATCAAAACCACGGTCAAAGCGCTTAACGCCACCGGTGCAATTGACGCCTCTATTTTTCTCACCGAGCTTCCGATAAAAAAGCAGGGCACTCCTTGGCGAATCCGGCAGGCAGCAATCCTTGCCAACGACGCGATCTATCGATTTGATCAATTTAAGAGCAAGAAAGACGAAACACGTCACCCGTTACGTAAGCTGACTTTTTTCGTTCAACGGCGCAATGAGTTAGCGCAAGCAGAAGAAGCACTTAAACAAGGATTGGCAATTGCCGAGGGCATTTCACTGGCAAAAACGCTGGGAAATCTGCCAGCGAATATTTGCCACCCCACCTATCTGGCGGAACAGGCGCAAGCCATGGCTACCGAGTTTAAACTGGGCTGCGAAATTCTTGGCGCTGCGGAAATGGAAAAGTTAGGCATGCATTCGCTACTATCAGTAGCAAGCGGAGCCCACCAACCCCCAAAACTGATCGTATTGACCTACCAAGGCAGCAAAGAAGACGCCAAGCCCATCGTACTGGTCGGCAAAGGCGTCACTTTCGACACTGGCGGCATATCTTTGAAACCCGCAGCCGAAATGGACGAGATGAAATACGACATGTGCGGCGCAGCATCCGTCCTTGGTACCATAAAAGCTGTTGCGCGCATGGCGCTCCCGATCAACCTGACAATTATCGTACCCGCCACAGAAAACATGCCGGGCAGCAAGGCAACGCGACCAGGGGACATCGTTACCTCAATGTCCGGTCAAACAATTGAAATTCTGAATACCGACGCAGAAGGTCGCCTGATCCTTTGTGACGCGCTTACCTACGCCGAGCGTTTTGAACCTGACACAGTGATTGATGTGGCAACACTCACCGGGGCCTGCGTTGTTGCCTTGGGAGGGGTGGCAAGTGGCTTGTTCTCAAACAATGATAGCTTGGCCCGCGATCTCCTTGATGCCGGCACTGAAGCGCAAGATCGTGCCTGGCAAATGCCACTTTGGGACGATTATCAGGAGTTGTTAAAAAGCCCGTTTGCTGACATGGCAAATATCGGCGGACGCTGGGGTGGTGCCATTACCGCCGCATGCTTCCTTTCGAAGTTCACCAAGAAATTCAACTGGGCTCACCTCGATATTGCCGGCACAGCATGGAAATCAGGTGCTGACAAAGGAGCCACGGGCCGCCCCGTGCCTTTGCTAAGCTATTACTTGCTCGATCGCGCAGGCAAACTCAATTGACCCAGGTTTTTTTCTACCACGGCGCGTCCGACAAAATCGCTGCGGCCTGTGCTCTTCTCAGCGGCGCTTACGCCAAGAAAAAACCAATGCTCGTATTTGCGTCGGACGATGAGATTGCCAACAACCTTGACCGAATGCTTTGGACACATCCAGCACTCAGTTTTATTCCTCACTGCCGGGCTGATTCACCATTAGCAAGCGAGACGCCGATTCAAATCACAAACTCACTTGAGCGCCCATTCCAGCTCGAGCGCTTGATGAATCTGAGTCTGCAATTACCGCCCGAATTTTCCCGTTTTGAAAGTCTGATCGAGGTTGTAGGTCAGGATGAAAGTGATCGCGATGCTGCGCGAGATCGTGTTCGACAGTACAAAGAGCACGGTTGCGACGTAAGATATTTCGACCTCAGCGAACGTTAGGAGACTCCTGATGCCCAGTCCCATACTTGCCCGTGCCGACGCGCTGATGCAACGCCGCCACCAAAATAACGCCGAGCAAAACGATCTGCCCATCCTCACCGATGCTATTGAGGATGAGAATGATGATGACCTGCCTGTTCTCAATGATATTGCTATTGAGACAGCACCAACGGCTGTAGAAGCTAAAGCAGAAGACAGCGTGCAGGCACTCAGCCAGCCTGACTCGAATTTTGGCCCGTCACAAAATAGCGAATCACTCATATCTGCAAGCGAGCTGGCGCGACAAGTCGAACAAAGAATTCTCGCCCAACTCCCCCAACTAATTGACTCGGCAATCAAGGATTTGATGGCCGAACGTGAAATCACTGCAATAAACCAAGAGCACAACTGAGATCACACCGGCACCGTAAGCTTGCTCCGGTATAATCATGGGTTTTCCCCATTTCCGACAAGCCCATGGAACTCGCCAAAGCCTTTGAACCAGCCGATATTGAACGCCGCTGGTATCCCGAGTGGGAAGCCCAGAATTACTTCGCCGCAGGCGTAGACCGTAGCAAGCAAGACAATTTCTGCATCCTGCTACCGCCACCCAATGTGACCGGCACCCTGCACATGGGGCACGGTTTCAACCAGACAATCATGGATGCGCTCACCCGCTATTACCGGATGCGCGGCCACAACACGCTTTGGC
>CAYRBE010000028.1:0-17507 GCA_964422345.1 uncultured Dechloromonas sp. | reverse complement strand
AGCGAATTAGCTTCCTGCTCTTCCATCAGCGAACGGGTAATCGTGGTGATCGCCTGCGGGACATCGTGCGGGTCTTGCACTACCTTACCAACACGGGTTTTAGTCGCACGATAGCCATCTTGCTGCTCGGCATCCGCCTTGACGGTTACCGCCGGCAGCGTTTGTTCTTCGGCAGCAACTACATTACCAGCGGCCAGAAATGAGGCGGCGAGCATTACCCCAACAGGCAATATTGATGCAGCACGATCAGTTGCGGAAAATTTTAGGCGTGTCGTTGCCGCCACTGGCATTTTGCGTTTCTTCACAGCATTCCTTTGACGAATTAATTGGAAGGCTGGCTGGCATGAAGAAGCTGGCTTGCCGTTGATTCAGGTGAGCATCAAAAACACTCAGCGCAAATCGAAATGCGAATATATCGCATTTACAAAATAGACACAACTGTAAAGCTGGGTAATTTCCAAAAAAATCAGTGCTTAGGGTTTTTCAGCCGGTGCAGGAAACCAGTTGTCGCGATCAACCACCACATTGTTTTTCGGTTGCAAAACAAAGTGCGGCGACATGATCTGAACGCCATGGGTATTGAACTGATCCTGAATACGCGAATGCAGCTCGGAAAGAATCTGAATACGCTCCAATGGCCGATCAACATAAGCATAGAGTTCGTATTCAACGTAAAAATCCTGCAAGGATTTCTGCAACACGAAGGGCGTTGGAATATTACGCAAACCACCCGTTCCCTCTGCGGCGGCGATCAGCATGGCATGAACCTGACGCCACGGGGTATCGTAGCCAATAGTTACTGAGGTCGATACCAAAGTACCTTTTTCACCACCCGCGCTCGTATAATTTTTGATCGGATTACCAACCAATACTGCATTGGGGATCGTCACCTCTTCATTACGCATGTTGATGATTTTGGTCGACAGCACGCCAGACTCCTTGACCACGCCCATCACATCACCAATGCTGACAAAATCACCGACCTTTAGCGCACGGGAGTAGATCAGCACCAGCCCGCTCATCATTTGCGTCACGATGCCCGCCGAACCCAAGGTCAGCATGAAGCCGAACATGACGGAGAGCCCTTTGAATGCATCGCTATCAGCCAAAGGCAAGTAGGGATAAGCCACAGCCACACCGAAGCCCCAGATCAACACAGCGACAAGGCGCCGCGTTGCGTGCGCAGTATCACGGTGAATACCGGGAATGGCCGAACGACCTTTGTCTACATTATCGAATATATTCGCGACTACATCGTTTACAGCCTTGGTTAAAAATAGAATCACCCCGACAGTAATCAGTCCAGGCAAAGCGGCAATCGCGCCATGCCCCAAGGTGGCACCCAGATCAAGCAAAAATCCGGACAGTGAATCAGCAAAAGGCTGAGTCAATGGAAACTTACTGAGAACAAAGGTAAACCAGAGATACGCCACCGAAATCCACAGGAATGCCAAAATCAACTGGGCAAAACGCTGAACCAACAACCAGAGATGCCCGGCCCAACGCACCCCGGATCCGTCACGCGCTGATTCAACGAGAGTCTGAAAGCGCCCTAGTGAAAATGCTGCAGTACGTTGAATACCCACTAACAACACGAAGGCCAGCACGGTCGCCAGCACTGAATAGGCAATCCCTTTAAACAGGACTGGGCCACTTCGCTGATCAAGCGTTGCGCTAATCGCGGCCTTTAAACGCGCCTCAACCTCATCCGCTGCGGCATCAAGTTTAAGTCGAGACTCATTATCAAGATCAGCCTCATAGAGTACGAAAATTGAGCGATCGCCGATTGAAAACAGCACACCATTTTTGTTTTCAATAGTGACCTTACCCTGCGTCAATGGCTTAGCTAACGCCTGATCATCCAGCTGTTGCAGGCGTTCACCGATACGTTTAGCACGCATTTCCGGCGTTGCTCCTTGGACGCTGGTGCGCAGAACAACTATTTCCCGGTTGGCAAAAATCAAGCTTGCTTCTGGTACCGCGATGCCTTTGGCTGCAGCAAAGCCTGAAGCGCCAATACCTAGAAAAGCAACTAGAAACAGGACAATGGCAATCAGACGCTGCATTTTATTCCCCTTCAACCCACTACAACGCCAACAGGCCCATCCTTAAACTCACCGACCACCGAAACATGTGAAAAACCCTGCTGCAGAAAAATTGACAACACTTCGGTCACCGTATCAGGCGCACAGGCGACCAACAGACCACCCGAAGTTTGCGGATCAGAGAGTAGCGTCCTGGCCGTGTCATTCAATCCCTCACCCAATTGAACCAGATCACCATAACTCTCCCAATTCCTTGCCGAAGCCCCTGTTTTGTAACCAGCTTCAACTAGCTCCGTAGCCCGCGGCAAAAGCGGAATATCAGCAAAATTGAGTTGAGCACTTAGCTGACTGCCTTTGCTCATTTCCATCAAATGCCCAGCCAAACCAAACCCTGTTACGTCCGTCATGGCATGTACGCCATCCAGACAGGCAAGCAGCGGGCCCGGGGTATTAAGCTGGGTTGTCGTTGCCACCATGGCTTCGTAATCCGAAGGATGCAACTGATCCTTCTTAAGCGCCGCGCTGTAAATGCCTACGCCAAGCGCCTTACCCAAAATAAGCTTATCGCCAGCCCGTGCGCCGGAATTCTTTTTGAGATGAGTCGGATTAACCAGACCAATCGCAACCAGACCATAAATCGGCTCGACTGAATCTATCGTGTGACCGCCAGCAATCGGAATCCCTGCGGCACGGCAAACTGACTCACCGCCAGCCAGAATCTGGCCGATAGTTTCAATCGGCAGCACATTGACCGGCATTCCAACTAAGGCCAATGCAAACAAGGGAGTTCCACCCATCGCATACACATCAGAAATAGCATTTGTGGCGGCAATACGACCAAAATCAGTAGGGTCATCGACAATCGGCATGAAAAAATCGGTCGTCGCCACTACCGCCTGCTGCGGATTGAGTTGGTACACCGCGGCATCATCGCTGGTTTCAGTTCCTACCAGCAGTTGCGGTGGAATGATGCCGGGTGGCATCTTGCCAAGAATTTTTTCAAGGACGGCCGGTGCAATTTTGCAACCGCAACCACCGCCATGGGATAACTGGGTCAGTCTAATTTTTTCTTCAGCCACAAAAACTCTCTCTAAATCTGATTATTCAGCGTCAAAACCGGCGTCTTCGATGGCGTCGAGCAAACTTTGACGAGCAACAACTGCCGGATCGAACACTACATTTGCCCGTTCGGCCTCAAGTGACACCTCAGCCGAAGCAACACCTGCCAAAGCAGTCAAAACCCCAGTAATGTTCTTTACACAGCCTTGGCAACTCATGCCACCGACCTTGATTTCAGTATTTTCCATAATTAATCCTGATGCAGAAAAGGTTGGGTCCGCAGCAACTCAGTTATTTCTTCCGCTACTTGGGGCCGGCTAAAGAAATAACCCTGGGCCATATCACAATCCATATTGCGTAAAAGCGTCAGTTGCTCCAGCGTTTCAACGCCTTCAGCCAGAACGGTCATACGCAGATTACGCCCCATGCTGACGATCGTCGATGCAATGGCCTGATCATCCAAATCAGTTTCCAGATCACGAATAAACGAACGGTCGATCTTGAGTTTACTGACCGGAAAACGCTTGAGATAAGCCAGCGATGAATACCCGGTACCGAAATCATCGACCGACAAAGCCACGCCCATCCGGTCAAGCGCCGACAAAGTACCCAGTGTTGCGTCAGCATCATGCATGACCGTACCTTCGGTAACTTCCAGCTCGAGCACACCGGCTTCAAGGCCTGAAGCCGCCAAAGCGCCAGCCACAGCATCAACAAAACCAACTTGCCGGAACTGAACCGGGGAGACATTCACCGCCATGACCGCCAGTGGCACACCTGCTTCAATCCAGCGCTGCGCCTGACGACATGCCTCACCCAGCACCCAGTCACCAATCTGGTTGATCAGCCCAGTTTCTTCAGCAATTCCAATAAATCGGTCAGGCATGATCATGCCAAGATCAGCGTGCTGCCAGCGAATCAGCGCTTCAACCCCAACGATCAAACCACTCTGCAGACTAATCAGCGGCTGATAGTGCAGTACAAACTCCTGCTGCTTGATGGCACGGCGAAGATTGCTCTCCATCAACAACCACTCAAGCGTCGTTGTATTCATTTCTGCTGCGTAAAACTGAAAGGTATTTCGCCCGTGCGCCTTGGCACGGTACATCGCAACATCGGCATGCTTGAGCAAGGTTTCGGCGTCCTCACCATCCTGCGGAAAAATACTAACGCCAATCGATGGCGTTACATTCAATTCATGGCCATCGATCATGAAAGGGGTACTGCACGCCTCAACCAACCGCCCGGCAACATCAGCCGCAGCAGATGCCTGAAAACCCGGCATAGCCAAAATAAATTCATCGCCGCCAAGCCGAGCCAAGGTGTCTACCCGTCGAACCAAACCGGCAATCCGGTCACTAAAGGCACACAACAACTTATCCCCAACACTATGGCCAAGCGAGTCATTGACCCGCTTAAAGTGATCCAGATCGAGGAACATCAGGCTGACGACCGATGATTCACGTTGCGCCGTAGCCAGCATCTGCACCACTCTATCTTGCAGCAAACGGCGATTCGGCAAACCGGTCAGCGCATCAAAGTCGGCTAATTCACGAATCTTTGACTCGGCATGTTTTTGCGCCGAAATATCAAAGACCGTCCCGACCGAGGCCGGTTGCCCAGCATAAACCGAATGCGCACCAACGATGCTTATGGGAAAGAGCGTCCCATCCTTACGACGGGCAATGAATTCGTAATTGAGTGCCTGAGCTGAAGTCTCTCCCTCGGCAATCTGCTGCAAAACAAAGGCATTCTGTTCCGATGAAACCAAATCAAGCAGCCCCAAATGATCGACCACTTCATCATTTGAGTAGCCAAACAAAGCCAGAAAATAAGGATTTACGTACTTGAATACCAGCCCCTGCAATACAAAAATACCCGTCTGCGCAGCAGCCATAGTATCGGCATGGTGCCGAACTGACCCCACACCATTTCCACCACCACCGGATGCTTCATTGTCCGTCGATGCGTGTATCAGACACCGCCCCATCAGACCCACCATTGTCTCGAACCTTATATTTTTTATCTTTTAGTCAAACCGAACGTCTCGTTGGACGCCAGCGTTTTAGCAGCAGCGAATTGGAAACTACAGAAACTGAGCTCATGGCCATCGCAGCCCCTGCCACCACAGGGTTAAGCATACCCGCAGCAGCCAGTGGAATACCTAATATATTGTAGATGAATGCAAAGAAAAGGTTCTGCCGTATCTTGCCCAAGGTCGCTGCCGACAACTCAATGGCATCGACCACACCCAGTAAATCGCTACGAATCAGGGTCAAATCAGCCGCCTCAACCGCCACATCCGAACCCGCACCGATAGCAAAACTCACATCGGCAGCGGCCAGTGCCGGGGCATCGTTAATGCCATCACCCACCATAGCCACCAAGCCACCAGCGGCCTTTAACTCGGCGATCGCGGCAGCTTTGTCACCGGGCAAAACACCTGCCCGAAACTCGTCAATTCCCGCCTCATGGGCAATTGCCGCAGCCGTAGCTGCATTATCGCCAGTCAACATGACAACCCGAATACCACGTTGACGCAATTTCTCAACAGCCAGTCTGGAAGTTGGCCGCAGAGCGTCAGCTATTGCAAACAGGGCCAAAACCCTATCACCTTCAGTCAGCACAATGACGGTTTTCCCCATGCGCTGTAGATCAAGCACGACGGGATCAGCCTCGACGCCAAGCCAGGCTGGAGATCCAAGGCGCAAGCTGCGTCCATCGACCTCCCCGCTTATGCCATGCCCCGGCAATGCTTTGAAATTCTCGATTTTTGGCATGTGCACCGCGCCCCGCAGGAAGTACCCTTGGGGTATAGCAATAGCGGAAAGAATCGCCCGCGCCAGTGGATGCTCGGAATTTTGCTCAAGCGCAGCCGCCAACATCAAGGCTTCATCCCGCTCTGCACCACGGGCAATCAGGTCGGTCAGTTGGGGCATGCCACAAGTCAGCGTCCCGGTTTTATCGAGAGCCAAAATCTTGATTTTCTCTGCCCGTTCTAATGCCTCAGCATTTTTAACCAGAATCCCCGCCCGTGCGCCCTGCCCGGTGCCAACCATGATCGCCGTCGGCGTGGCCAAACCTAATGCACATGGACAAGCAATCACCAACACGGCAACAGCATTGACCAAAGCCTGAGCAAACTCCCCAGCATACCACCACCAGCCAATGAAAGTCAGCAGAGCGATAACGCAAACCACCGGCACAAACACCGCAGAAATCTGATCAGCCAGCCGCTGCACCGGCGCTTTTGACCCCTGAGCCTCGCCCACCAGCCGGATGATGCCGGCCAACAAGGTATGTTCACCAACCCCCGTAGCACGGCAGCGCAAAGCACCCTGCCCATTCATGGTTGCTGCGAAAACCTTGTCTTCAGCGTTTTTGGCCACCGGCATGCTCTCGCCGGTCAGCATCGATTCATTGAGGCTCGATTGACCATCAACAACAACACCATCAACCGGCACACTGTCGCCCGGACGAACCTGAAAAATATCGCCCGGCATCAAAACATCAACCGGCATTTCTACCCATACACCATCGCGCTCTACCCGTGCTGTTTTAGGCTGCAGGCGAATCAGCGACTCAATAGCCTCAGAGGTACGCGCCTTGGCCCGCGCCTCCAGCAGTTTGCCGAGCAAGACCAGCGTGATAACGGCTGCGGCACCCTCAAAATAAACGTGTTGATGCAAGCCTGCCAAGGTCACGATAGTCGAATAGGCCCAGGCCATGGTCGTCCCGAGGACGACCAGCACATCCATATTCGCCCCGCCGCCACGTAAGGCTTTATATGCGCCGACATAAAATCGCCAGCCAATCCAGAACTGAACGGGTGTAGCCAACAGCAGCTGCAGCCAACGCGGCAATTCGTTCTGATGACCGTGCTCGCCAAACATGAAAAACATTTGGCCGACCAAGGGCAAACTCAGAACCACAGCGATCCAAAAATGCCGTACTTCGCTACGGTACACCCGCTGCTTTTCGGCTTTTTCACGACTTCGCGTTTCACCATCTACTGGCGCGGCAGAGAACCCAGCCTTGGCCACTGCGGCAAGCACAGCAGATGAATCAGTACCTTCATCCAAACGCACTCTGGCCCGTTCCGACGCCAAATTGACGTTGGCCTGCATGCCCGGCTGGCGGTTCAGCACTTTTTCCAGACGTGCCGAGCAAGCAGCGCAGGTCATCCCCGAAATCGAGAACTCGACAACGGTGCCTTCGTGTTGCGTCATTTGACCAGCAAGACGGGGCAATGCGCCAAATGCAAAGTGCGATTGGCAACCGACCCCATAATCAAGCCAGCCAACCCGCTCCGACCATGGCCACCCATTACGATTAATTCACAACCCAGTTCGGCGGCAATTTTTGCAATCACTTCAGCCGACTGTCCGACATGGATATGCGTTGTATGGAATAAACCAGCCGCATCAAGGCGGCTCTGTGCCCCCTGCAAAATCGCCTGACTCTCTTCAAGATAGTAGGCATGCAATGCTTCGCTTCCAATATGCGCCTGCACGCGACCAATCGGAATCGGTGCATGGACATGCAAAACATGAATTTCCGGCATCGCGCTAAACCACGCGCAATGAGCAATCAAATGATCAACCGCACGTAAGGAACAATCGGAACCATCAACCGCCAAGAGAATTTTCATCATGAATCCTTTTTTAAACCCAACCGAGCTGGCGAACCAGCCCCAGCATGCCATAAAGGCCAAAACTCAACACCAACAAACCGGAAATTAAACGCACCCAAGAGTGACGCACAAATTCGTTAAAACGGGCCAGAATGATGCCGGCCAATAGCAGATTGGGCAAAGTACCCAATCCAAAAGCCAGCATCATTGTGGCACCGCGCTCGACCGAGCCCGCACTGAGCGAACTGACCAACGCACTATAAACCAGCCCGCAGGGTAACCAGCCCCATAACACCCCCAAGGGGAAAGCCTGAGCCGGCGTTTTAGCCGGCAAAAATCGACGAGTCAGTGGCTGAATCCGCCGCCAAAGCTGTTGCCCGACACGTTCTGTAAAGGCCAGCGCCTGACTGACGCCAATCAGATACAGGCCCAGTGCGATCAACATCACATTAGCCAGAAAATAAAGGATTAAACGTACCGGTAGCGCCCCATCAAAGCCCAGACTTGCCGCCCCCAAGGCGCCTGCAATCGCGCCCGCAAGCGTGTAGGAAAAAATCCGTCCGGCGTTATAGGCCAGCAACATCGACCAGCGCGCCGGAGCGCCCATCGATAGCGCGCCGACAATCCCGCCGCACATACCGACACAATGGGTACCGCCAAGTAAGCCAACGAGAAATAAGGCCAAGTAGCCAGAATCAAACATCAGTCAGCACAAAGAATAAAGGCCTGCAGTTTAACCTGCAGGCCCTGACCGATGCACGCGACTCAGATGACTTTCGAGTAGCGCTTACGCTCGCGGTCCGCCCGCAAATAGCGATCGAAAAGCATGGTAATCACCCGCACCAGCATCCGCCCCGGCGGCAATACCGTGATCCAGTCACGTTCAACCTTAAGTAAGCCTGCCGCTTCCATTTCCTTCATATCTGCCAACTCTTCAGCAAAATACTTATGGAAATCAATCAGATGTGCGCTTTCAATACTTTCAATCGACAGCTCAAAATGGCACATCAGAGCCTGAATAATCGAGCGCCGAAGGATATCGTCAGCATTCAGCTCAATGCCACGGAACACCGGCAAAATCTGTGCATCAAGGCGATCGTAGTATTCATCGAGCGTCTTGACGTTTTGATTGTAGGTCGGCCCAACTTTGCTAATTGACGAGACACCAAAAGACAACATGTCGCAATCTGCGTAGGTTGAGTAACCCTGGAAATTACGGTGCAGACGACCCTGACGCTGAGCCACAGCCATTTCATCATCCGGCTTGGCAAAGTGATCCATGCCGATAAAGACATAACCTGCTTCGGTCAGCTTTTTGATCGCTAACTGGAGAATCTGCAACTTGGTATCCGGCGCTGGCAAATCAGCATCAGCAATCCGCCGCTGTGGTTTAAACAGGGTCGGCATGTGAGCGTAGTTGTAGATCGACAGCCGATCCGGGTTCATTGCCAGAACGCGTTCCAATGTACGGTTAAAGCCCATAACAGTCTGGAACGGCAGGCCGTAGATCAGATCAACCGAAATCGACTTGAAACCATTGGCCCGGGCTGCAGCAATGACGTTAGCGGTTTCTTCCTCTGTCTGAATCCGGTTAACCGCAATCTGCACACGCTCATCAAAGTCCTGAACGCCCACGCTCATCCGGTTGAAACCAAGTTCACCCAACAAGGCAACCGTCTCGGTATCGACCTTGCGAGGGTCGACCTCAATGGAATACTCACCACCTTCAAGCAATTTGAAATGCTTGAGGGTTTCGCCCATCAGTTGACGCATTTCGGCGTGCGACAGGAAGGTTGGCGTACCGCCACCCCAGTGCAACTGAATCACTTCATGCTCACCATCACGGCCTTCAAGGCTGGCGCTCTGTAGTGCCAATTCCTTGCCGAGATATTTCAGATACTTGGCACTGCGCCCATGATCCTTGGTAATGATCTTGTTACAAGCGCAGTAATAACAAATGGTGTTGCAGAAAGGAATATGGAAATACAGTGAAAGCGGCCGGCTGATGCCACCGATATTACGTTTCCCCAACCAAAGCTTGGCTGCTTCAGAGTCAAAAGCCTCAACAAAGCGGTCTGCCGTTGGGTAAGACGTGTAACGCGGCCCATTAACGTCAAAGCGACGAATAATGTTCGGATCGAAAACAAAGTTATCAGTTACGTAGCTCATTAAACATACCGGTCAAATTTGGCTTAGATTATCGGTAGAATACGGACTTTAGTGGTTGACGTGGATCAACCTATTAGGAATTCTGAATGAGCCAAGAAAACTCGCAGTTACAACCCAGTTCACTCGCGCTGATTAAAACTGCGTGTTCGAACTGCAATCTGCGGGAACTCTGCTTACCCTTTGGGCTCGACGAGCACGAACTGGAGCGTCTGGACTCCCTGATTTCAAATCGCCGCCGGATAAAAAAAGGCGATAGCCTTTATCAAGTCGGTGAAAATTTCACAGCAATTTACGCAATCCGTAGCGGTTTCTTCAAAACAGATGTTTTGATGGAAGATGGTCGTGATCAGGTAACCGGTTTTCAGATGGCGGGCGAACTGCTCGGCCTCGACGGCATTAGCACTGAGCAACATACCTGCAACGCTGTGGCACTTGAAGACAGCGAAATCTGTGCCATCCCGTTTGTCCAGATGGAAACGCTTTCGCGCGAAATCCATTCACTGCAGCACCATTTCCACAAAGTCATGAGCCGGGAAATTGTTCGTGACCACGGCGTCATGATGCTGCTTGGCACCATGCGCGCCGAAGAACGGCTAGCCGCCTTTCTGCTCAATCTGTCACAACGCTTTACAGCACGTGGCTATTCACATTCAGACTTCAATCTGCGTATGACACGCGAAGAGATTGGCAGCTATCTCGGCCTCAAGTTGGAAACCGTCTCACGGGCTTTTTCACGCTTTCAGGAAGAAGGCCACATTGCAGTTCAGCAAAAACATGTCCGGATACTCAACGTCACCGGCCTCAAGGCGATGATGAACCGGCGCAACGCCTGATCTACAGAAACGGCAAGACCTGACGCGTTAGTGCAACGCTGACAATATAGGCATAGCAACAAATTGCCAGCACAAAACAGTTGCGTCGCACCATGACGCTCTTACCTCGTTTGAGCGCAACAGCACCAAGCACGATATAAACGAGCAAACCCAGCACCTTTGCGGTCAACCAGCCGTTGACCAAAGGATACTGTCCGCTTAGGTAAGCCAGCGTAATCGCGCTGCCGAGCAAAGTGCTATCGACAATATGCGGCGTAATTCGTACCCAAGGCTTTTGCAGCATGGGTGACTGCTGCAACATCCAGCGCCCGCGAATGAGAAAACCTAAGCCGCTTAAAACGACACAAGTTAGATGCAGGTGCTTAATGGCCAGATAGCTCAATTTTGGTTCGCCTGAGCAATTTTTTTGGCTTGCAGTTTTTCCATAATCTGAATTTTATGGCGGCGATAACAGAGCATGGCGTTGAGCAAATTCAACCACAACCAGCCACAACTCATAGCATAGACTGCTCCGGCCAGCCGCCCCAACAGATCAGGGAAAATTGCAGCCAGAAGCATCAGCCCAATCGCTACAGCATAGCTAAGCATTTGCCGCTCCATCTGCTTGCTGGGCAAAATCTGATTCATATTCGGTGCGGGCACCTGAGCCTGACCAAAGTTCTGAAGGTGCATCCAGGCCATAAATGGGACGATCCGGTAAAGCATCCCCATAATCAAAGAAAGAAAACCACCGCCGATGAGTAGCACTCCAAACAATAGCGGCCAGCCAGGTAAATCAACGGCCGCAGGCCAGAGTGCTTCGGTGCACAGCATCAAAAGGGCAAAAACCATGGCGCCCAAGCCTAACTGCCAATAACGATAAGTCACATCAACCCGCGCCCGACGCCGTTGTTGCTGCAAGCGCAACGTGAGCCCGGCAAAAACCAATCCGGTCAACGCTGTACCACCTTCGGCAATTCGCACCCCGACGGACAAATCAAGCAACACCGCCAAGCTCCATAACAACAAAAATCCAAGCATTGCCACCGGAAACCACCAGCTGAGACGCGCTGGATAACCCGGCGTCAACTGAAACATTGGCACGACGACATAGCTGACTGCTGCCAACAAAATCCCTGCCCACCCCGCCAAGCCCCAGCCCGCATGCAAATCTGTCAAAACAACCAAAGGTAAAGGCCAGCCATGCGCCATTGCAGCGGCCATCACCACACCCAAACCAACCACAACAGCCAAACCGAACAACGCGAACTTAAGCCCACGGATAGTCGGGCTACTTGAAGGCACCCCCATCAGTGCCCAGATCGCCGAAAAAAGAAAGAACGCCACACCCAGACCCAAAAAAATTGCTGCGCCGCTTAATAGCACTGGCGTTGAAAAATACAAACCGCCCACCAAAAGCAAAGTGCCAGCGGTCAAACCGGCATGCACCAGCCCGGCAACCAACATCGGTCGCGACAAACTTGCCCCGGCAACTACAGGAAGAATCTGAATCAGCGCCCCAACCATAATTTGCAACATGAAGCCGACGGTCAGCAAATGGGTCAAGGCGAGCGTTGCCGGCATCCAGCGCGAGGAGAAAATATCCGGCCCTTCAATGGCGATCAACACACCTGCCAGCACGGCGAATAAGGGCGCCGTGAGAAAAAAACGCAAAGGCGCCGAAAAAGGCGGCGCGCTTTCAAAAGCCATCATGGCTGACATTAGTTCGAGCTACTCTGAAACAAAAAATTACCGTGAAATCAGGATTTCGTAGGTGCCATCCGGCATCAACTCGGTTTCATAGCTATGCCCGTTAAGCTTCAGCGTCTTGTAGAGCGGATGTGGCTCACGAAAAAGCAGGAGAAGCATTTTCTCGCCCTCTTTCAGTAAATCCAGCATCTCCATAGTCTGAACAAAAGGCTCAGGCGGTTCCATGTAGCGTGCATCCACTACGTGCGGCGTCTTTGGGTGGCTCATGCTTCTGACAACTCACACTCTAGGCGCGGAATCAAATCGGCCAATTCTCCAGACAAGTGCTGGTCGCACATCGGGTACAACATATTTTCTTCCTTCATGTTGTGCTGCTGCATCATGACCAGCAGGGTCTCTGCCTGACCAAAATACTCATCAACATCACCTGACTTGAGTGCGGACAGGGCGCAATCCATCAAGGAACGCATTTGTTCATGCTCCATGCGCATGACTTGCGTTGGCCCCATGGTCATTCCGGTTTTTTCTTCAAACGCCGGAAACAGGGTTTTTTCTTCAACTGCGAAGTGCGCCAGAATGGCTTGCTGAAAATGTTCAAAAGCGGCTTGTGCAGCAGCTACATTTTTCTGGCCAATTGCCTGCTCGGCTTCGGCGAAAAAATCATCGCAACGGCGATGATCGTCGGTCATAAAATTACGAATACTGGTCATTGGATGACTTCCGGCGGTTAGATGAGCCATTCTCGGCTTTCACCTAGTAGGATCACCTTGACCGCCGTCAAATCTCGTTCAATCAACCACCGGCAGCCACCCCAACTTGCAGCTGATCAAACCAATTGATGAAGCGCTGAACGTCCGCCCCCTGATAAATCGCCCCGTGCTGCGGGCAAAGCATATCAATATCAAGTTGCGAAACACGCTCACACCAACGGCGTTTTGCTTCATTTGACCCCATCCAGCGCTTGTGAAAGCCCTCAGCATGGCGAATATGCGCATCAAAATTCTCAACAAACAAATCATCGGCACCTGCTGGCAGCAATGCCGCCCCCACATCACCGGAGAAAAGAATCTTGGCGGTCTTATCGTAAAGATTATGATTCCCTGAGGAATGCAGATAATGCGCTGGTACGGCCTTGAGAACCAGACCTTCAAGATTGATATCCATGCCTTCGTCCGGAATGGTCACGAAGGTATCTGCCGACCCACCAAAGTGTGGAATAAATGAACTCCACAACCAGCTGATATAGCAATGCATGCTTGGATTGAACTCTAGCCAGAGGGCCAGCGACGAGCAGATATCCGGATCTTGATGGGATGCGAAAATTCCCGCCAGTTTGGTCGGATCAAATTCAGCCGACAAAGCAGAGAAAACTGCCGGGAAAATTTCGGCGCCGCCCGGGTCAAGAATCAAACCTCGGCCACGGTGGGTAATCAGGTATTCATTGGTATCAATCAGGTGATTTGGCTTTTCAGGATCACGAACGATTGCTACCCATTTATGATCGCCGTCCTGAAAGATGGTCTTTGTTGTTTTCACTCAATCCCTCCAGTTTTCTCAATGTCCGGTAAAAAATGCTGAGCGACGTAGCGACTCAAGCGATGCATGAATTTCATCTACAACCTTATCAAACTCGCCCGATACCTGCGATAGCGAACTCGCAAACCCCTGACCGTAAGCCGCTTCGATCTTGGCGGATTTAGCGAGTACGCCACCCAGTTCAACCATGCGAAAAACTTCTTCAAGCGCAGTTTTGAGTTGCCGGCGCAAACGATTCAGTTGCTGAATCCGCTGCTCATTTTCAGTCTCCCGCACCTGCAAGACCGTCACAATACTCACATGGTTATTCGATTGAGCTGCCGCCTCACGCAGCAGACGAAGCTTGCGAATCCCCTGCAAACCAACTGACACCTGATTTACACAAGCATGAATCAAGCTATCGAGCGAGCCCATGCAATTACGCAGATCCTGGGAAAACACTCGTAGCTCGTTAGATAGCACACCAAAACCCAAGGCGGCAGTACCTGCCCGTTTAGCCAGAAAAATTGCATTCAGGGCCATGATATTGATCTTGACCGAAACACTGACTACTCGCTTGATCTCTTCATTGATCCGTACAATTCGAGATAAATCGGTATCCATCACTTGCCCACTAATTACTTCTTGTTTTAGCTCTGTCGTCATCTCACCCCCCGGCTATTTTTCCAAAACGTAGCTACCTGGTGCGTCACCCAAGCTCGGGAACTTGCGGTTACTGGCTGGATAAGCCTCAACCAAGTCGCCGGTACGCTCACCTAACCACTGTGTCCAATCTTCCCACCAGGTTCCGGCTTTCTTGTCTGCACGATCAAACCAATGCTCCCAATGCTCGTTACGCACTGGTTCTGCAATCCAATAGGCGCGCTTGGGTGGATTTGCCGGTGGATTAACCACACCCAAAATATGACCGGATGTGGACAACACGAAACGGACCGGTGCAGCCACGTTAATCTGTTTCCTGATCCGATAACACTGCTTCCATGGCGCAATGTGATCATCCTCTGCGGTCACCGCATAGAGCGGCTGAACCACGCAGTCGAGATCAATCGACTCATCAGCAATCGTCAGCTTGTTACGCTTAATCAAATTATTGTGCAGATACATCTCGCGCAGATAGTACGAGTGCATTGCCTGCGGCATGCGGGTTGTATCCATGTTCCAGAACAGCACATCAAACGGCGGCAATGCCTCACCCATCAGATAGCTATGCACCCAGTAATTCCAGATCAGGCTATTTGAGCGCAACAAACGGAACGATGAGGCCATCTCATTGCCATCAAGATAACCCTTCTTGGCCATCGACTCTTCCAGCGCACCGATACATGACTCGTCGATAAACACATCAATATCGCCGGGGTGTGAAAAGTCGGTCAGCGTAGTAAACAAAGTCCAGTGGGCAACCGGCACTTTATCTGCACCAAAGCGCTTGTTGGCCCAAGCCATGTAAGTGCTGACCAGCGTGCCACCAATACAATAACCAACCAGGTGCACCTTGGGCACTTTGCAGAATTCACAAGCCACCCGAACAATTTCATCGACGCCTTCAAGCAAATAGTCGTCCAGACGCACATCAGACAATGAAGCGTCAGGATTTTTCCAGCTTGTGATGAATACAGAAAACCCCTGATCGGTCAGATATTTGACCATGCTCTTCTTGGCCGTCAGATCGAGGATGTAATACTTGTTGATCCACGGCGTCGTAATAACAATCGGCATTGCCCGGACTTTTTCCGTGGTTGGTGCGTAATGAATCAGCTCAACCAAACGATTCCGAAAAACCACTTTACCCGGTGTGGTCGCCAGATCCTTGCCAACATCGAAGGCATCCGGCTCGACCATCAGAATATTTTTGGCATCCTTGTCACGCTGAAAGTTTTGCCAACCTTCTTTCAGACTTTCACCATTGGTCTTAACAAATTTTTCCATCGCAACCGGGTTGAGCCAGAAAAAATTGGTCGGCGCGACCATGTTCAACCAGTTCCGCACCCAGAAAGCAGAGCGGCGACGCTCTTTATCCGAGAGACCTGGCGTTTCAAAGAGCATATCTTCAAAGCGCCGGGTATAGGCCAGATACACCTCTTTGATAATGTCCCAAGTTGCGGATTCAGTCCATATTGGGTCGGCAAAGCGAGCATCGTCGCCATGCGGCGTAATGACGTCATCAGACGGCATACCCATCGCCCGCTTGGCCACGTGAGCCTGCAGCGCCCAGAGATCGCCTGACAAAGCATTAGTTGCTCGGGCCAGTTCCTGCGGATGCATCATCCACGCCACCTGCGCATTGAGCAACGAGGTGGTTACACCATAGGGATCGATTGACTTACTGACTGCTTTGGTTACAGCCTCAAGAGGACTCTGAGTACTGAGATCAACGCCATTGCTACGTTCTGACGAATTACCGGACATTTTGAGCAATTCCTTTATGTACAGAAGTCTGTGTTCATTATCTTACCGCTTCGCGCCTCACCAAGGATGTCGCGCAGAAAACTGTTGCTAATATATTATTTCTTTTCGACTTGGCGTAGCATGAACCTTGAAGCGGCGGAATGCAACGCCTACAGACAGTTTCAGGAGGTAAGCCATGTTCAAACATATTCTCGTTCCAACTGATGGTTCCGAACTTTCCCAAAGCACAGCAAAACGTGCGGTCTCTTTTGCCAAGGAAGCCGGCGCGCGGATCACCATCTTTTTTGCCAAACCGGAGTATCCGATCGCCTATTTTGGCGAAGGCGCATTGATTGACCCAACCACGCCAGAGAAATTTGCCGAACTGGCTGACCAACAAGCCAATCAATACCTCGGTGAAGTGATGGCATTGTGCGCAGAAGCCGGCGTCGACTGCACAACCACATCAGCAACCAGCGATGTGCCCTATGAAGCCATTATTGAAGCGGCTGACAAATCTGGCTGCGACCTGATTTTCATGGCCTCACATGGCCGACGCGGGATCAGCGGCTTTTTGCTCGGCAGCGAGACCAACAAGGTACTGACGCACTCTAAAGTACCAGTACTGGTTTACCGCTAAACAGCCAACACCTCACCGCCCCGAACAGCGCCCCTGCTGACCGGGGCGAATACGGCACAGCGTCCGGCCACTATCCTGATCAAAAAAGCTGACTTCGGTCAGCTTGCCGATCAGGTAGCGCTTTTTCAAGGTGAAATCGACAGGCTTGCCGTAGGTCGCCTTCCAGAAGGTTGTACTTTCGCTGATTTCCGGATCAATCAAAGTAGCTTTCGCGCGCATACCGAGCTTGGCGGCATCGGCCAGATCAAGTTCAGCGCTAAACCCTGCATCGTCATCGACCTGCCGCGGGTAAAAATCGTAGATGTTTTCAAAAGCAAGAAAATAATCGTAGCGCCAGCTCACCTTCATTTGCTGCGGTACGCCAATTTTGTCTTCATGCTCATAACCAGCGCGCTCCACCGCCACTGACTGCAAGGGCAGGAATTTGAACTGGTAATAATCTTCAACACTAGGATTAGCCAACGGCCGCCAGCTCCAGCCCTCGGTAAGTTGGTTAAAACCCATCCGATAACGCGCCT
>CAYRBE010000027.1:13006-17610 GCA_964422345.1 uncultured Dechloromonas sp. | reverse complement strand
GGTTTTGCGTCCCAGTCCATTGATCGCTGGCTTAGCTTTAAGTACGCTTGTGTCGCCCAAAGAACAAACGCTGGCAGCCGCTATGGCACAGGCAGCGAGCGCTAGCCTAGTGCAAGTTCAGGATCATCTTGCGCCACCCGTCGCTGAAGGTGAGAAGGTTTCGGGGGGGAGTGGGGTGTTGCGGGCTCAGGCAATTTGTCCGGCCTGGGCCTACTATCAATATCGACTGGGGGCCGGAAAGGTCGAGTCGCCGGTCGAAGGCCTCGATCCAGCAGCCCGTGGGACTTTGGTGCATGCGGTACTGGAAGTTTTTTGGAAGGCCATAGGCGATTCTGATGCTTTATCTGCGCTAAGCCCGAGCGAACGTCAGCGGCAAATTCAGGCTGCGGTTAGCGAAGGGATTGCCGGCTTTGAACATGAGCGGCGGATCAGCTTGCCAGCCCGGTTCCGGCAGCTTGAAGCCAGTCGCCTCGCCATCCTGCTTGATCTCTGGCTGAGCATTGAGAGCAAGCGCCAGGCGCCGTTTTCGGTTGTGGCTTGCGAAGCACCGGCCAAGCTTGAGATTGAAGGTATTACGGTTAATTTGGTGATCGACCGGATTGACCAGTTGGCTGATGGCCGTCAGATCATCATTGATTACAAGACCGGTGTCCGGGTTGATACTAAAAACTGGGCAGCACAGCGGATTACCGAGCCACAGTTACCCATTTATGCAGCGCTCGTGGCGGAAGATGTCGCTGCGGTAGTGTTTGCCAAGGTCTTGCTCGATAAGCCGGGGTTTTCTGGTGTAGCTGATGAAAAAGATATTCTTCCCGGTGTTCAGGGCGTGGGGGATGAAAAGCAAAAGCTGTTTAATCAGGAAGAGTTCCCTGATTGGATTGCCGTAGTAATGCATTGGCGGGAACGGCTGCATGCTATCGCCAGTGAAATCCGGCAGGGTGAGGCAGGTGTGCGTTACGCCGACGAAAAGGATTTACAGTATTGCGAGGTTAAACCCCTGTTGCGCTTGGCTGAACGGCGTCGTCTGCTGGCCGCAGCGATGGCCGCAGAGCTTACGGATGCGCTGTCTTCTTAGCTTGTAGTGGCGCGCTGGAGGCCATTTGAGCCTCTGGAACAAAGATGACAAATTGGTTTTTACCCAACTGCTTGGCTTGATACATTGCGTGATCGGCGCAGCGCATTAGCTGGTCAGCTTCGCTGCCATCCCACGGGTAAATTGCCACGCCGATACTGGCAGACACCTGAAGCGTTAGCGTGTCGATCGGCACCGGGGCTGCGGCAGCCTCAAGCAGGCGCTTCAGTACCGGTTCGGCAGCTTCAGCGTGTTCTAACTCGCTTAATACGGCAATAAACTCGTCGCCACCGATACGGGCGAGGGTGTCAGCTTCACGGAGTGCCGCTTTCATACGCTGTGCGACGATGATGAGTAATTCATCTCCGACATCATGCCCGTGGGTATCATTGACCGCCTTGAAGCCATCGAGGTCAAGGTAGGCAACGCCAACTAATTTTTGCTGGCGTTGGCTATGAATCATTGCCTGATTCAGGCGATCCGACAGTAGCAGACGATTCGGCAGGTTGGTCAGAATGTCGTAGTGAGCGACATGTTCCAGCCGTTGCTGGTAAGTCTTGATCTGAGTGATGTCAGAAAAGAGCGCAACAAAATTTTGTACCTTGCCTTGAGCATCAGATACCGTGCTGATTGTTTTTAGCTCTGCGTAAAACTGACCGTCTTTGCGCCGGTTCCATAACTCGCCCACCCAGGCGCCGGTCGTGTTGAGCGAACGCCACATTTCCCGGTAGAAATCAGGGCTTTGCCGTCCGGAACTCAGAACTCTCGGGTTTTTCCCCAGTATTTCGGCACGGCTGTAACCGGTGATATTGCAGAAGGTGTCGTTGACTTCGACGATGCGATTAAAAGCATCGGTAATCATGATGCCTTCTCTTGCGTGAGTGAATACTTTGCCGGCGAGCTGGAGTTTTTCTTCGCCCAGTTTTCGGTCAGTAATGTCGAAAACTGTCCCGATGCTGGAAATCTCCTGATTCAGCAACATTTGCGTTACTGAAATTTCTACCCAGCGGACTTGGTGCTCTCGGGTGATGATTTTGCATTCGTACTGGTCGGGTACGGGTTCGCCGCGAACACGTCGGGCGCCGTAGTCGACAATCATCGGCTGATGGTCCGGGTGAATCAACTCCAGAAACTTCATGCCGATGAGTTCCGCCTCGCTGTAGCCGCTTAGTTTCGCGATGGTTGCGGTGGCGAATTTAATGCGCCCGTGGCTGATGACAAAGATACCTGCCGTTGAGTTTGCTGAAAGGCTACGGAATAAGGTTTCGCTTTCGATCAATTCGTCATGGATTTTTGTTTTGTCAGCAATCGTACGGGTGAGTTGGCGGTTGAGGCGAAAAATATAGCTGGCAAAGGCGCTAATGAGCAGTAACAACGTGAGGCTAATGTAGAGCGGCTTGAGGTCAGTTGTGACGTTGGGGTTGTAAATAAAGCCATCGAGCGAAAAATCTTTCGGTAGCAAGCCGATTTCGGCATAGGTATCAGCAATGTGGCGCCAGCGACCTTGGCTCATGTAGCCAATTTCGATGAGATCAGGACGCAGCAAATTGACCATTTGAGCGGCTTCAAACAGGTAATACTCGAGGGGGTGTTTGGCGTTGTATTTGGTGTGAATCAGCTCAGCCATTTCTTTGGGGTGAGCCATGGCGTATTGCCAGCCGCGCTGACTCGCCTCACGAAATGCCTTGACTCGCGCCGGGTGGTTTTTTAACTCGGCCTCGGTGGTGAATAGGTTGTCGCCATAGAAATCAATGCCCGCCGAACGCGGGCTGTGGGTCTGGTAGTCAAACTTGGCGCGCTTGAGAAAGAAAGGTTCGGCGGTGATGTAGGCTGAAATCGCATCCACCTTGCCGTCGATCAGGTCTTGGGGGTTGAAGGTGTGCGGCACCTGCGTCAGGCGGCTGAGCGGGATGCCTTCCATTTTGAGGAAGGCAAATAGCTCGTCCGACTGTGGCTCTATCATCAACCGCTTGTCCGCTAGGTTGTGGATGCTTTCGTTAGCCTTGTTTTTGGCGGTAATCAGCACCAGTGGCGAGTGCTGGAAAATTGCGGCAAGTACCACGACCGGTTGGCCGGTTTTGCGAGCCAGTAAAAGGCTGCTATTGCTGACGCCATAGGTGGCGTTGCCAGAGATGACCTCAAAAAGTGTGTCCTGGCCGGGCTTTGCCTCGCGGATGGTGACGTCGAGGCCCGCCTGCTTGTAATACCCTTTTTCCAGCGCGGCGTAATAGCCGGCAAACTGGAAAGCGTGCTCCCATTTTAGTTGCAGCGTGACCGATTCAAGCGCTTTGGCCGTGGGTGAGCACGCCAGCAATACGAGTAGCCCCAGTGTTTTTAACACAGGAAGTAATGTTTTAAGGTGACATGACGGCAGGCTAAACATGGCTTGATTCTACTATTTTATGTCATAAATATTTGCTGTTTTTTGGTTGAACCAAATTGCCCCTAGTATTGTCAAATACACCTCGCAACAAGCAGCCAACTGGCCTTGTGGTTAATTAATTAAATTTCAGGAGTAGCGCATGAGCACCACCGTTAATTTGGGCGGCAACCCGGTTGAAGTCGCTGGTAATTTTCCTCAAAAGGGCCAGAAGGCGCCGGCGTTTTCATTGGTCGGCAATGGTTTGGCTGATGTTGCCTTGTCCAGCTTTGCCGGGAAGCGCAAAGTTTTGAATATTTTCCCCAGTGTTGATACCCCAACCTGTGCAATGTCAGTACGCCAGTTCAATCAGCAAGCCAGCAGCCTGTCCAATGCTGTCGTGCTGTGTATTTCGGCTGACTTGCCATTCGCGCAAGGGCGTTTTTGTGGCGCTGAGGGACTGGAGAATGTAATCAATCTGTCCACCATGCGCGGTCGTGAATTCTTCAATAATTACGGTGTTGAGCTGGTTAGCGGCCCATTGGTTGGCGTTTCTGCGCGTGCTGTTGTGGTTCTCGATGAGAACGATGTCGTTCTGCATAGCGAGCTGGTTGCCGATATCAAGGACGAGCCGGATTACGCCGCTGCACTGGCTGTATTGAAGTAATTTTTGCTGTTGGGTGGGAAAGAGCCTCAGCTTTTTCCCACCATTCGGGACATCCCGATAAAATCCGGTCATATGAATAGCGATCCGGATACGAGTGCTTTCCCCCAAGGGGGCTTCCTGCAGGGCGCGGAGCACCGCCTGAATGAGGACAAAACCGCCCGACTCAGGGCGCTTGATGTCGCCTCCTTTATTGTTGAAGCCCCCGCCGGCGCAGGCAAGACCGAATTGCTGACCCAGCGCTATTTGCGCTTGCTCAGTGTCGTTGAACATCCGGAAGAAGTGCTGGCGCTGACCTTTACCAATAAGGCTGCGACTGAAATGCGCGACCGCATTCTTGGCAGCCTCGAACGTGCAGTAAGTGGCGAGTTGCCCGAGCAGCCGCATAAACAACAAACCTTTCATTTGGCCCAGCAAGTGCTGGCCCATGATGAAAAGCGCAGCTGGGGATTGTTAGGCCACCCCGGCCGGCTCCGTATTACGACGCTGGATGCGCTCTGCGCCAGTCT
>CAYRBE010000027.1:0-12906 GCA_964422345.1 uncultured Dechloromonas sp. | reverse complement strand
TAGGCCACCCCGGCCGGCTCCGTATTACGACGCTGGATGCGCTCTGCGCCAGTCTCGCCCGGCAAATGCCTTATCTCAGCCGCTTTGGTGCCCAGCCCGGCGTCACTGATGATGCCGATACACATTACGCAACCGCCGCCCGGCGAACGCTTGAAATGGTCGAGGCGGTGGGTGATGGCGCAGCCGATGCAGAGGTCGTTGCCTCCGCGCTGGCGTTTATGGATAACGATGCCGGCCGTCTTGAGCGCCTGCTGGTCGCCATGCTCGGTCGGCGTGACCAATGGCTGCAACACGCAACGCGAATCGAAAATGGCGAGATGCGGGCTGAGGTCGAGGCTGGGTTTGCCACCCTGATAGAACGCGATCTGGCACGGGTTGGTGAGTTGATCGGGCCGGGCTGGCAGCATCGTCTGATGCCGCTGGCACGTTTCGCTGCGGCCAATGTGCCGGATGTTTTGGGTGATTTGGCCGATTGGGATCAGCCCTTGTTGCCTGCGGTCGGCGAGATGAAGCGCTGGCGGGCGGTGGCTAATTTGCTGCTGACGACGACCGGTACGCTGCGCAAGTCGCTGACTAAAAATATTGGCTTCCCGGCGGATAAACCACTCAAGCCTCAAAAAGACGCGATGGCTGAGTTTCTCGCCGACTTGGCTGGCGTACCTGAGGCCGAGGCAACGCTGGCTCAACTTGCCGGATTGCCCACCCCGGTTTTTGCCGATTTTGAGTGGTGCACCGTAGCAGTCTTCTCGCGCTTGCTGCGATTGGCGGCTGGGCAGCTCTGGCTGGCTTTTCAGGAGGCTGGCGAAGTCGATTTTATCGAAATTGCCAGTCGGGCCAGTCTGGCGCTGGGTGATGATGAAGCGCCGACTGATCTGGCGCAGGCGCTGGATTACCGGATCAGCCACCTGCTGGTTGATGAATTTCAGGACACCAGTCCAAGTCAGGTTGAGCTGATCGAAAAGCTGATCCGTGGCTGGACGCCGGGTGATGGTCGTACGCTCTTTGTGGTTGGCGACCCGATGCAGTCGATCTACCGCTTTCGCAAGGCCGATGTCGGCTTGTTCCTCCGGGTTCGCGAACACGGTATTGGCGATATTTCTCTTGAGCATTTGCGCCTGTTTCGCAACAACCGCTCATTTCCGGCGGTGGTCGATTGGGTCAATGCCGCCTTTCCCAGTATTTTTCCAGCGCTTGACAGTCCGGCGATGGGCGCAGTTCGCTACGCTGAATCTGCCGCCACGCGAGCTGCGCGTGCAGATAGCAGCGTCAGTATTCATCCCTTGATTTCAGTCGATGACGATGTCGCTGATCAGGCCGAGGCGCGCTGTGTTCTTGATTTGATTTTGCAGGCTAAACGTAATTACCCGGATGAGCGCGTTGCTATCTTGGTTCGGGCGCGCAGCCACCTTGACGCTTTGGTTGCTGAAATACGCCGTAGTGCGCCGGACTTGGCATTTCAGGCCGTTGAAATTGAAGGGCTGGATGGCCGGCAGCATGTTCAGGATTTGCTGACTTTATTCCATGCGCTGCACCACCGGGCTGATCGCGTGCACTGGTTGGCTTTGTTGCGCGCCCCGTTCTGCGGTCTGAGCTTGGCTGATTTACACGCGCTGGCAGCGGATGACTGGCGCAGCACCATTTGGCAACTAATGCAGGGTACCGAGCGGCTGAGTCGTATGTCGCCCGATGGTCAGCTAAGGCTCAGCCATTTATCCGGTGTTTTGGCCCAGGCATTTGCCCAGCGTGGCCGCCAGCATCCCCGTCGCTGGCTGGAAGGTGTCTGGTTGATGCTCGGTGGCCCGCGTTGTCTGGAAGGGCCTGAGGGGTTGGCTGATATTGACGCCTTTTTCGCGCTGATCGATAAGCTGGTTGCTGCACACACATTAACTGCTGAAAACCTGTCGGCCAAAACGGCTGAGTTGTTTGCCCCACCCGACCCGCTCGCCGGCGATGCGGTGCAGATGATGACGATCCACAAATCCAAAGGGCTGGAGTTTGAGACGGTGATTCTGCCCGGCCTGCATCGTAAGACGGGGGGCAATGACAGTCAGTTGTTGCTCTGGGATAACGTTATTGGTGCGGATGGTGAGGAGCATTTGCTGGTCGCGCCAATCAAGGCCAAAGGTGCGGCAGGGGGTGAGCCGACAACTTACGACTACCTGAAAAAACTGGAGTCGGAACGCAGCGCCCATGAAGTCGAGCGCCTGCTCTACGTGGCGGCGACGCGCGCCATTCGCTGCCTGCATCTGGTCGGCTGTGCCGAGCCGAATGGTAATAAGGACAACGGACTCAACCCGCCGGCCAACGGTACTTTGCTTAATTTGCTCTGGCCGAATCTGGCTGAGCCGGTATTTGTCTCGGCGCTAGCCTCAAGCACAATTACGCCGGGGCTTGGGGCTGTTTTTGATCAGGCCGGATTTGCCCCGCCTTTGCTTCGTCTGGCGCAGGTTGGTGTGCCCGTTGAGCTTGATCAGCCCTTGGTCGGCGCGGCGCAGTTGGAGAACCCTCTTGATGCAGACACAGCAGCCAATGTTCAGGCCTTTGAGGCAGCAGTGGGCACACTCATTCACCGTTGTCTTGAACTGATTGCCAAACAAGGCGTGGACCACTGGCCGGTGGAAAAACCGGCCACACTCCTGTCGGCTTACCGGCGCTGGTTGTTGAATGCCGGGGTCGATGCCGATGATGCTGTGCTTGGCGCTGATCTGGTTGTTTCGGCGTTGCAGACCACCCTGCAGTCTGAAGCCGGAATCTGGGTCTTGGCTGATCATCCGGGTGCCTCGGCAGAGCAGGGGTGGAGCAGCAAAAATCTGGGTGATGTTGGTGTGGCGCAACATGTGATTGATCGTGTTTTTGTCGCTGACGGCTATCGCTGGATTGTCGATTACAAAACTGTTCGCTTACCCAAAGAGGCGCTTGCAGCAAGGGCTGAGAGCTATCGTCCGCAGTTGGAACGGTATGCTGGATTGTTTAAGGGCGATCCCCTGCCAGTCCAGATGGCGATCTACTTCCCCGTGCAAGGCGTGCTCCATAAACTCCCTGCCTAATTAGCCCTTCCGCTGATCAAGCGCAGGGTTATACTGAAGCCATCACGCATTTCACTATGTGGTTTCATTTTGCTTCTGCTCCGCTCCCTGTTGTTTGTGCTCTTACTTGCTCTGCCAGGTGTCTCTGCGCAAGCAGCGAGTGATAAGCCCTTGCGGGTGGTTGTCCTCGAGAATTCTCCGCCAATGTCTTTTCTTGATGAAAATGGCCGCATGACCGGCTTTAGTCCGGAAGTCATGCGGGCCTTGTGTCTTGAGATGAAGGCTAATTGCGTTTTTCAGGCGGCAGCGCTTGATCGTGTTCTCGACATGCTCAGTAAAGGCGAAGTTGATGTCGCCGCTGTTAGCTTGCTTGATACGCCCGAGCGGCGCGAGAAAGTTATTTTCGCCAAGCCCTATTTTCGATCGGTTTCTTTCTGGTTCGCCAAGGCGAACATTCAGCCAGGGCAGCCGGGCATTCATATTGCTGTCGTTCATGGTTCGGCGCAGGAGCGTTATGCGCTCAGTAAAGGCTGGCAAACTGTCGCTGTTCGAACCAATGGTGAATTGGCTGATCCTTTGCTTTCTGGCGCGGTGCAGGCAGCCATCGTGCCGATGAGTACGGGTTTGAACATGATGAAAAAGCCAAATTTTCGTGATTTGAATCTGAGCGTGACAGCCATGGGTGATCCTGTTCTGGCTGGAGATGCCTCGTTTGGCATTTCAAAACACCGGCCTGATCTCAAAGCGCCGATGGATATGGCGATCGACCGTATCAAGACTAACGGTGTATATGATCGGATCAATACCCAGTTTTTACCATTTCGGGTGAATTGATGCGCCAACTGTTCCTGAGCCTATTGTTATCTGTCTGTTCAATCTTGCCGGCACAGGCGCTTGAATTGAGGGTGGCTTTGGGCGTTTCCGCATTACAGCTCAAGTCAATAAACGAGGGCAGAGGGTCTGCTGAACAAGGCCTGAATGCGGTTAGCGCAGAGTTGGCACGGGAAATTTGCCGGCGACTCAGTGCCCGCTGTAAGTTTGATTACCTTTTGTTTGGTGAAATGCTCCCAGCCATGCAGGCTAAGCGCTATGAAATCGGCGTAGGTAATTTTTTGCGCACTCCTGAGCGTGAATTGATCGTCAATTTCAGCGATTCAATCGCCACCTCGTCTTCACGTTTGTTGGCCTCTCCTGAACGGGCCGCTGCTTTTGTTGCGAAAACCGGGAGTTTGACTGTGTCTGGCTTGCGCGATGCGAGGGTCATTGCTTTGGCGGGGTCGGTACAGGCGCAATATCTCAAACGGGTTGCAGCGGAGCAGCGTTTACACGTGCTTAGCGTGGCTTCAACCACAGAGATTTTGCCGCTGCTTCGTAATGGTGATGCTGATTTTTGGCTCACGCCGGTATATTTGGCCTATGCCGTGACTGCTGCTGAGCCACCCGGTAGCTACCAGTTCTATGGCCCGCCTGAAGTCGCCAATGGCCTTGGCGGGACGGTGCATATAGCGCTCACAAAAGATGATGCGGCGCTGACTTCGTTGGTGAACAATGCTCTTGCTCAAATTCGTGCAGACGGTACTTATCACCGTCTGGTCAGGCACTATTACCCCGTGAGCCTCGATTGAATATGCCAAATAAACTACTGGATCAATTTCGTGGCATGCATGCGAGCAAAGTTTTTGGCTGGTTGATGGCAGTTTTTATGCTGATTTTTGGTGGCGTCGTGCTGTTGGCCGGGCTTGATCAAGAGCGCGTTCTGCGCGGGACGCAAAACTTGCAAGATAAAACTGTCCCGGAAATTTTGCGCTATCAGCGTCTAGGTCGAAATATCGAGCAGTTGCGCCAGGAAGGGGAGCGGTTTTTCTCTGCGACAACGCCGCAAATGCGTCAGCAAGCTTTGTTCGTCGCAACTTTGGTGGCAAGCCATCCCAGCGTGCTGGAGCATCAGGCTGCTGCAGAATTGGCAGCTCAAACCGAGCAGTTTTTGGCTGATACCATGCGGCAATTGGCAACTGATCCGGATGCCTTGGTAAAAAATTACGATGCATGGCAACGACTGTCAGCGCGCTGTAGCCTGCTGGTTGATGATGTTTCAATTCTTGGCGTCAGTCTGGCCCGCAAGGACCTAGCTGAAGTTCATGACGCGATGAAGACCAGCCAGCTCAAATTGCGCCTCGCCTTGCTGGTGGTCGGTCTATTCGCCATTGCTTTTTTGATGTTGTTGCATCGGCATCTGATCAAGCCTTTACAGAAAATTGACCGGGCGCTGAACGATCTGTCAGTAAGCCAGCCCGCCCCGGTTTTTGAGCTTTCTGCAATGGTCGAAATTCAAGTGGTCGAAGCCGCTATTGGCGAACTTCACGCCTCTTTGCTGGAGAATGAAACGGCAAGGCTGGCGCTGGAAACGCTGGCCAATCGGGATGGCCTTACCGGGCTGACTAACCGTCGGCATTTCATGCATGTCGCCGATGCCGAATTGCAGCGGGCGCAGCGTTATGAACGGCCAGTGACGATTGGGATGGCTGACCTCGATTATTTCAAAAAGCTAAACGACACTTACGGCCATGCTGCGGGTGATGCCGTGCTACGTTCGTTTGCCGCCTTGATGCAGGACACTTTGCGTCAATCAGATTTGGTTTGTCGCTACGGTGGCGAGGAGTTTGCCTTCCTTTTCCCGGAAAGTTCGCTGGCTGAAACACAACAATTGGCTGAACGCTTCCGGGCATTGGTTTCTGACTACGATATTCGCTTGTCTGACGGACGTTTGGTGCGGGTAACCATGAGTATCGGGCTGGCCGATGCCAGCCATTGTCCGATTGAAGTAGCCTTGAAACGTGCCGATGAGGCCTTGTACGAAGCCAAGCGACTAGGGCGCAATCGGGTTGTTATTGCCGCTCCGACCGATCTCGGTTAAAGCATGCACATTTTAATCGTTGAAGATGACCGCCTGATTGCGGAGAATCTCTATGATTTTCTCGAATCCTGTGGCCATCAATGTGACTTTGCGGCAACGCTGGCTGCAGCGCGGATACTGTTGGCAGATCAGGCAATTGACGCCCTGATTCTTGATCGTAATTTGCCGGATGGTGATGGCGCCATGTTGGCGAAAGAGCTGCGTGATGGCGGTAAAAATTTACCAATTTTGATGCTGACTGCTCGTGATGCGCTGGACGACAAGCTAGATGGTTTCGAAGCCGGGGCAGATGACTATCTTGCCAAACCTTTCGCATTAAAAGAGGTTGAGGTTCGTCTAAAGGCTTTGCAGAAGCGGAGTCAGAATTCGCTGCCGGCGTTGAGCGTAGGACTGGACTTTGGTCCATTGCATTACGACCCACTTGCTCACGCGTTAAGCTTGCAGGGAAAGTTGCTTTCTTTACCACCCAAGGCATTTCGTTTGCTACTTGTGTTGTTGCCGCACCCTGAGCGTTTGTTTACCCGTCGCCAACTTGAGGTGGCGATTTGGGGCGAGGCTCAGGCGTCCAGTGACAATCTGCGTAGTGTTTTGCATACGGTACGTAAGTCGTTTTCAGAAATCGATACAGCCGGGCCATTGGTTGAAATTCGTAACGTACATGGCCAGGGATACAAACTTGTCCAATCCTGAGCGTCGCCCCAGTTTGCGTCTGCGGATTGCGGCATCGCTAGCCACATTGGCTTTGCTGGTTGTTCTGGTGCAGTCGCTGGTAATGATCTCTTTGCTGGGCAAGAGAGAAGATGCGTTTATTGACCAGATTCTCAACGAGCAGATTGGTTTCAGTATGTCGCGCTGGGCGACCTCCCCCGAGTCTGCCCGGCCGAATGCACCAGATATGTGGCTATACCGGATTCCGCCCAATGAGCAGCCGACTGACGCCGGTAGTGAAGTACCTTCCATGTTTTCAGGTTTGGGCAGAGGCAGTCACGAAGTATTTTTGGGGGAGAGGGAATACCACGTTGTTGTGCGTGATAGCGCCGATGGCCGCTTTATTCTCGCTTACGATGTCGATCAGCATGAAACCCGGCTGAGCAATCTCATTTTGTTTGCAGTAGCAACCGCCGCCGGGCTTGGTTTGTTGATTCTGGTCGCCGGCTATTTACTGGCTGGACGCTTGACTCGCCGCCTTGATGAGATGGCGGTTAAGGTTGATTTCGATGCGCCGGGAACATTCGTCGAGCCGGGGATGGAGCGTGAACTTCTTGCTGTAGCGCGTGCGCTTGATGACTCGCGACAGCGGCAGCAATCGATGCTGGCGCGGGAGCGGGCTTTTGCTTCCAATCTCTCACATGAGTTGCGCACCCCTTTAAGTGGTATCCGCAGCGATGCAGAGCTGCTCTTGACCTTGCCAGACTTGCCGGATGCTGTAACACGACGCGGTCAGCGAATTATTTTAAGTGCTGACCGGATCAACCAACTGGCCAGCAGCCTGCTCTGGCTGGCACGAGAAGCCAAGCCAGCGGAGATAGTTCCGGTTGTATTGGTACCGGCAATTGAGTCTGTATGGTCAGATTTGCAAGCGGTTAATCCGAAACCGTTGACCCTTAGGATTGATGTTTCGCCTCAGGCCAGCTTGCTGACTGATCCAGTCTTGCTTGATCTGGTGTTGCGTAACCTTCTTGAGAACGCGCTACGCTATAGCGAGTCAGGTGAAATAGTTTGTCAGCTGGCAGGAACTCGCTTGGTGGTACGTGATACCGGGCCGGGTTTTGATGAGGCTGAACTGAGCCGGGCGTTTGATCGTCATTTTATCGGCCAGCGTGGCGTTCATGGCATAGGTTTGGCGCTTGTTCAGCACATTTGTGGCGCGTCCGGTTGGTCAGCCAGCGTAGCAAATACAAGCAGTGGTGGCGCGGTTAGCATCGACTTTGGCGCGGCGGTACGCGACGCTTAGCAGCCTCACAAATTCATCACAATCACCGGCTTAGACTACGGCAACTGTTTTGTCTTAGGCCGTTATGCAACTTGCCAAAGTTTTCAACTCACGCCCGATTCGCCTGTGGTTGCTCACCACACTAATTGCTGCCGGGGTGTTTTTGCTTACCCGAGGTGCGCTGTTGGCGCATTCTATTATTGCCAGCCAACAGGCTTTGGGCGATCTGCTTGGGGCGCTTTTGATGGGCTTGGTGCGTGATTTGCCATGTGCTGCCTTCGTTGCTTCGCCATGGGTCTTGTTCGCATTGTTGTCGCGGCCAAAATGGCCGGGCCGCCTTCAGTGGCCTCTGTTTGCGATTTATATCTTTACGCTGTTATTTGTCGCAGTTTCAGAAGCGGTCTTCTGGGACGAATTCAGCGTTCGCTTCAACTTTATCGCCGTTGATTACCTGATGTTTACCACCGAGGTCATCGGCAATATTCGTGAGTCCTACCCGGTTGGCAAAATCATCACGGCGCTGGTGGTGCTGACTGGAATTCTGGTTTGGGCGCTACGCCGCCCGCTTCTGGCTACAGAAACAAGTGGTGCAGGTGTGGCGCGTCAGGGCTTGTGGGTGGCAGGCATGGTCGTTGTGGTTGGTCTTGTTGCCGGCAAAATGGCGCCGCCAGAGTTTTCGTCCAGCAGCTATGCCAATGAATTGGCCGATAACGGCTGGCGCAGTTTTTTGTGGGCGGCCCGCCAGAACAAACTCGATTACAAACAGTTTTATGCAACACGGCCTGATGCTGATGTGTTGGCTGATTTGCAAAAGCTGTCCGGGCGTGGAAAACCAACGGCAACTCATTTGGCCGTCACCAAGGTTGCTCAGAAAAGTCGCACCCAGCCGAATGTCGTAGTGGTGATGATGGAGAGCATGTCCGCTGAGTACATGGCAACTTTTGGTAATACCGAAAACCTGACGCCGAGTCTTGATCGTCTGGCCGGTGAAGGCATGTTGTTTACTCAGCTTTATGCAGCGGGTACCCGAACCGTTCGCGGTCTTGAGGCTTTATCTGCTGCGCTGCCACCGTTGCCCGGTAAGTCAGTTGTACGCTGGCCGAATGTGAGCAACTTGAATACCCTTGGCGCCTCATTGGCCGGACGTGGTTGGTCGCCGCACTTTCTTTATGGTGGCTATGGCATGTTCGATAACATGAATGGCTACTTTGGCGCACAAGGCTACGAAGTCACCGATCGCACCAGTTTCAAGGATGGTCTGGTGGAGTTTGAAAACGTATGGGGGGTGGCCGACGAGCATTTGTTCGACCAGACTCTGCTCGAGATCGATAAAGATCATGCGGCAGGTCGTCCCTTCTTTGGTCACATCATGACGGCTTCCAACCACGTCCCGTTTACTTATCCTGGTGGCCGGATTGATATTCCTTCACCGGGCAAGCGGGCTGGTGGCGTTAAATACGCTGATTATGCGGTGGGACGCTTTATCGAGATGGCCAAGAAAAAGCCTTGGTTCGACAACACCATCTTCCTGTTTGTTGCTGACCATTGCGCCAGTAGCGCCGGAAAGGCCAAGATCCCGGTTAATCGTTACCATATTCCTGCCATCGTGTACGCACCCAAAATGATCCAGCCCAAGCGGATTGACACGCTGGCAAGCCAGATTGACCTCGTTCCGACACTGTTGGCCATGCTCGGTTTGCAGGCTGATGACCACTATGTCGGGCGGGATATTTTAAGCATGAAGCCAGAGGATGGCCGGGCCTTGCTATCAACCTACCAAAATCTTGGTTATCTGAAGGGGGATGTGATGACGGTGCTCTTGCCAAAGCGCAAGATCGAATCATTCAAGATCAGTCCCAATGGTCAGGATGCTCAATTAATACCGACCGACCCGAAGCTGGCTGAAGAGGCGATTGCGTATTTTCAGGGAGCATCATTGTTGATGGCTCGACATGGGCGGAATGGTGAGCCGAAAATTTCCGCCGGAAGCGTTGTCAGGTAATGCGCAATTTACTCAGGGCCAGAGGACGCAGGCCCAGATAACTGCCGCATTGATCAGGCTAAACAGAACCGCCGCACTCCCCATGTCCTTGGCGCGCTTGGCCAGTTCGTGTCTCTCGGGGGAGGCTTTGTCGACGACAGCTTCAATCGCTGAGTTGAGGATTTCGACAATCAGGATCAGCACGATGCTGCCCAGCATCAGTGCCCGTTCCACGCCGGTTTTTCCTAGGTAAATGGCGAGCGGCATGGTGATGCTGGCGAGCAGGATTTCTTCCCGAAAAGCCGCTTCATTCTTCCATGCGGCAGCTAGGCCATCGCGGGAGTAGCCAAGGGCATTCCATAGGCGGGTTAGCCCCTTTTTACCCTTGAAACTTTCCGGCATTAGGCGCTTTTGACTTGCCAGGCACCCGCGGGTGCATCATCAAGAGAAACACCAAGGCTGGCGCGGGTCATGGTGGCTGGGTTCATGAAGCCAATGCCGGGTTTGCCCAAGTGGTAAGGAATAATGGCTTGCTCAAACAGGCGGGTGATTTGCATGGCGCGCTCAGCGATACCTGAGGGGCGCTTGCGTTCAAACCAGGTCGATAAGCTGTCACCACCCTCGAAGAAAAAGTCGATTTTGGCTGCGACATGGTCCTCGTCCAGTTTGGTGGCGGGTGGCGCTTCGCCGGGGCCAATCGCAGTGGCACTGACTTCCCACGCGGCCGGCAGGTAGGGGGAAAGATCCGTATCCGTCTGAATCTCAATGCGCGTGATCGATGTTGGTGAGAAAACTTCGGTACCCGTATCCGATACGACCACCAACGTACGGCTGCTGAAAAGGTTACTGCAGCGGCGCAGGGAACTCAGAATTTCCTCAACGTGCGTCGGGTCGGATTGCTTGAAGTGCAGGGTACGATTGGCAGTGGTGACGATGGTGATGGCGATCGACATGGTTTGAGTTCCTTCTCGTAAGCAGCGAATGACGTTATCTTACCCTAGCGCTTCAAAAGTGGCTTGAGGAAGCGGCCGGTGTGGCTGGTCTTGCACTTGGCTACCGTTTCTGGCGTGCCGGCAACGAGAATTCGCCCGCCACCATCACCACCCTCGGGGCCAAGATCGACCAGCCAGTCGGCTGTTTTGATCACGTCAAGATTGTGTTCGATGACCACCACTGTGTTGCCATTGTTGGCCAGGCGGTGGAGAACGGTCAGCAGCATTTCGATATCCTGAAAGTGCAGGCCGGTGGTTGGTTCATCGAGGATGTAGAGAGTGCGACCGGTGTCGCGTTTGGAAAGTTCAAGCGCCAGTTTGACCCGCTGCGCCTCGCCGCCGGAGAGCGTCGTCGCGCTCTGGCCGAGGGTGATGTAACTGAGGCCGACATCAACCAGCGTTTGCAGCTTGCGGGCTACGACCGGTACCGCATCGTAAAACTCGCGCGCCTGCTCGACGGTCATCCCGAGGATGTCATGGATGTTCTTGCCTTTGTACAGAATCTCTAGTGTTTCGCGGTTGTAGCGTTTGCCGTGGCAGACGTCGCACGGCACGTAGATGTCGGGCAGGAAGTGCATTTCGACCTTGATCATGCCGTCGCCCTGGCAGGCTTCGCAGCGCCCGCCCTTGACGTTGAAACTGAACCGTCCCGGCCCGTAGCCTCGGGCACGCGATTCCGGTACTTGGGCAAAGAATTCGCGGATCGGCGTCAGCAGGCCGGTATAGGTTGCCGGGTTGGAGCGCGGGGTGCGGCCAATCGGTGACTGGTCGACGTTGATCACCTTGTCGAATTGCTCCAGACCAATGATCTCCTTGTGCGGTGCCGGTTCAGTCGTTGAGCCGTAAAGGTGGCGGGCGGCTGCAGCGTAGAGGGTGTCGTTGATCAGGGTTGATTTGCCCGAGCCCGAAACCCCGGTAATGCAGGTGAGTAGCCCAAGCGGTAGTTCGAGGGTGACATCCTTGAGGTTGTTACCGGATGCGCCGACCACCTGAAGTGTTTTGTCTGCCTGAGGGACGCGGCGGTTTTTCGGGCCGGTGATTGACTTGCGCCCGGAGAGGTAGTCGCCGGTCATTGAGGCCGGGTTGGCGGTGACTTCAGCCGGTGTTCCCTCCGCGACGATATAGCCGCCATGCACACCGGCACCGGGGCCGATGTCGACGACGTAATCGGCGCTGCGTATGGCGTCTTCATCGTGTTCGACGACGAGGACGGTATTGCCCATGTCGCGCATGTTACGCAGGGTTTGCAGCAGGCGCTCGTTGTCGCGCTGGTGCAGGCCGATCGACGGTTCATCCAGCACATACATGACCCCGGTCAGCCCGGAGCCAATTTGCGAAGCCAGCCGGATGCGCTGCGCTTCGCCGCCGGAGAGCGTTTCGGCCGAGCGTTCGAGGCAGAGGTAGTCGAGGCCGACGTTAATCAGGAAGCTCAGGCGAGCGGTAATTTCCTTGAGTATTTTGTCGGCGACCTGTGCCTTTGCCCCGGTTAGTGTCAGACAGTTGAAGTAATTGCGTGCCTCGCCGAGTGGCAAGTGACTGATTTCGTGTAGTGTTTTCTCGCCAACTCGAACGTGGCGTGCCTCGATTCGGAGTCGAGTGCCGCCGCAACTCGGGCAGGCTGAGCTGCTGACGTATTTGGACAACTCCTCACGCACGGCGTTGGAGTCGCTACCCCGGTAACGCCGTTCGAGATTGGGGATGATCCCTTCAAAGGTATGGCTGCGGTCGAAGCGCGTGCCTTTTTCGTTCAGGTAGCGGAAATTGATTTCAGTGCTGCCCGAGCCATAGAGCACCAGTTGGCGCATTTTTTCGGGGAGCTGTTCGAACGGGGTGTCGACCGAGAAATCGTAATGTGCGGCCAGTGATTCAATAATCTGAAAGTAAAACTGGTTTTTCTTGTCCCAGCCGCGAATTGCCCCGCCGGCCAGTGATAGCGCCGGGTTGGTGATGACGCGCTTGGGGTCGAAAAACTGGATCACTCCCAGCCCGTCGCATTTCGGGCAAGCGCCCATCGGGTTGTTGAACGAGAACAGCCGGGGTTCGAGTTCCTGCAAGGCATA
>CAYRBE010000026.1:10223-17649 GCA_964422345.1 uncultured Dechloromonas sp. | reverse complement strand
GAATTTCTCGACCTTCCCGGCTTGCGCTTGCACATTCGACGCTGGGGCAAGCCGGATGCGCCGACATTGTTTCTGCTGCATGGCTGGATGGATGTTTCGGCTTCCTTCCAGTTCGTCGTCGATGAACTGGAAAAAGACTGGAACATCATCGCCCCCGACTGGCGCGGCTTTGGGCTTTCGGACTGGCTAAACCGACCCTACTTCTTTGCTGAACACCTCGGCGATATGGCCGCCATCCTTGACCACTACGCCCCCGAAGGCAAAGTTCGGTTGGCCGGGCACAGCATGGGTGGGATTCTCGCCTGCCTCTACGCCGGCATCCGCCCTGAGCGGGTTGAAAAAGTAGTGACTCTCGACGGTTTCGGCATCGCCCCAACCCACCCCGACATGGCACCTGAACGCTACGGTCACTGGCTGGATGAACTGAAACAGCCACCACGCATGCACCTCTACCCGGATCGCAGCGCTTTTGCCCGCCGCCTGCTCAAAACCGACCGTTTTCTTACCCCGCAACGCGCCGATTACCTTGCCCTGCATCTGGCCCGCATTGGCGAAGGAATCAACAAGGCAGGAGAGCGCCGGCAGGGCATTGTCTGGAATGGCGACCCCTGGCACAAGGCGACCTCGCCTTACCTTTTCCGACTGGAAGAATCGATGGCGATCTGGCGCAAAATCACCTGCCCGGTACATTGGGTGGGCGGCCGGGAATCCTGGGTTATCCGTGAATTCGCCACCCGGCCCGGTGACTGGGAAACTCGGCAAGCCTGCTTTGCGAATCTCAGTCAATCCTGGATCGAAAACGCCGACCACATGTTGCACCATGACCAACCAACCGAGGTGGCAAGGATTATTGACGAATATTTTGCTTAAGCCACATTCAACGATAGATCAAAGCGTGGGCCAGTTTTTTTCCGCTAAGATGTTGAAATTACAAACGTCACCCGCCATTAGCCAAGCGCATTCATGAGCAACGAAACCGAAAACACCATATTGGTCGAACAGTTGCAGGTTGGCGTTTATGTCTACCTTGATGTCGGCTGGATGCACCACCCATTCAGTTTCAACAACTTCAAGATCCGTGACGAGGCACAGCTCGAAACCATCCGCCAGCTGGGACTAAAATTTGTCCGCTGGGATCCGTTGCGCAGCAGCATAAAGCCCTTGCCCCAAAGTCAATCAACAGCCCCGACCGCACCTGAAACAGCCGATGTTGCAACAGAGCCGGCACCGCCTAAAGACAATAGCCACATGGTGGCGAAAATGGCGAGAATTGAAGCACTGAACGAGCACCGGGCAAAACTCAACAAAGTCGAACAAGCTTTCAACAATGCCGCCAACGTCATCCGCGGAATCAACAAATCCATTTACTCTCAGCCGGAAAAGACGCTGGAAGACGCCGGAAAACTGATTGGTGACATGGTGGACATCATGCTTGCCGCTCCCGAGCTGGCGATTCAAGTCATGGCTGAAAAACCCGGCAGTGAGGACATGTACTTTCACTCACTCAATGTCTCGGTGCTGGCGATGACGCTGGCCAAGGAACTCAATCTGCCGGCTGATATTGTTCGCATGGTTGGCATGGGGGGCATTTTTCACGACATTGGCCTGAATGATGTGCCCTCCAAAATCCTCAACAACACGGGCACACTCACCAAAGCTGAGCGCGAATTTCGTGAACAGCACTGCGAATACGGCCTCAATATCGGGAAAAAAGCCGGCTTACCGGCCTCGGTTCTGAAAATAATTCAGCAACACCACGAGTTTTACGATGGCACAGGTTACCCGCGCAAACTCAAAGGTGATGCAATCGATACGCTGGCGCGCCTGGTTGCGCTGATTAACGCCTATGACAACCTGTGCAACCCAGTCAATATCGCACAGGCAATGACCCCGCACGAAGCCCTGTCTTACATGTTTGCCCAGCAGCGCAATCGTTTTGACCCACGCTTTCTGCAGGCTTTCATCCGCTTCATGGGTGTGTATCCGCCGGGTACTGTGGTGGCGCTTTCCAACGAAGCACTGGGCCTGATCATTAAGGTCAACTCCGTCCGCCCCCTACGTCCGACGCTCATTCTTTACGATGCCAGCATCCCGAAAAACGAGGCGATCATTCTCGACATGGAAGACGAGCCGGATCTCAACATCACCCGCGCCATCAAGCCGGCACAACTGCCTAAAGCGGTGTTTGAATACCTCAATCCGCGCCGCCGGGTCAGTTATTACTTTGATGCGGGATCTCCCGCCAGTGCAAACTAAGCCACCATGACCCACGCCGACGCTACTCACCAGCTTGACCACCTGCTACTCAACCAATCAGCAGAAATGTTACTGGCGGTAGATCCGGCAACTTTATTGATCGTTGCAGCCAACCAACGCGCCGCCGACCTGCTGGGCTATCCGGAGCAAACCCTGATCGGCCATTCGATCACCGATCTGGAAAGCGCCCTAGCCGATGTTTTTTACTGGGAAGATGTCCGCCAGGGCGCCTCAGGTGAAGTTGAAAACGTTGAAGGAATCTATGTTTGCGCCGATGGCAGCATGCTGCCCGTGGTCAAAAGCATCCGCCGGATCAAACACAATGGTCAGGACTGGCTCACCCTTCGGGTACGTGACGAGCGTGGCGTAAAAGGCATTGAAGACAGCATGGCGGAAGTCACCGCCCAGCTTCAGGCCACCCTTGAAGCCACCGGTGACGGTATTTTGGTGCTCGACATCAGCGGCGAAATCGTCAATATGAACCGTCGCTTCAGCGCCATGTGGGGAATTCAGCCCTCACTTTTGCTTGAAGGCAGCGCAGCCATTATGGACTGGCTGGATTCACAACTGACCGACCCGGCGAATCATCGTTTCTCAGACCATGATAGTCCGCTCGACCAGGAAAGCTTCGATGTACTTGAACTGATCAGTGGCAAATTCTTCGAGCGGCGTTCTCGCCCCCAGACGGCGCGGGATCACGTCATCGGCCGGGTGTTCAGCTTCCATGACATTACCGACCGCGTGCTCAGCGAACGCGAGCTGATTCAGGCGCGCGAAAAAGCCGAGTACGCAAATCGTGCCAAGAGCGACTTTCTGGCCATGATGTCACACGAAATCCGCACCCCAATGAATGGCGTGATCGGGATGACCAGTCTGTTACTCGACACACCACTCAACAGCGAACAAAGACAATTTGGCGAAATCATCAAAAGCAGTGCCGACTCGCTGCTTTCCATCGTCAACGACATTCTCGACTTTTCCAAGATCGAAGCACGCAAGCTCTCACTGGAAGATATCGACTTCAATCTGCTTTCCTTGCTGGAAGACTTCGCTGACCTGTATTCAATTCGTGCGGCAGAGAAACAACTCGAGTTTGCCTGGTCCATCGCCCCCGACACCCCGGTTTTATTGCGTGGCGATCCGGGACGGCTTCGTCAAATATTGATCAATCTGGTCGGCAATGCAGTGAAATTCACGCAGAACGGCGGCGTTACTATTTCTGTATCGGTCAGTAAAACCACTGAGCAATCGACCTTGCTGCGCTTTGAAGTGAGCGATACCGGCATCGGCATTCCGCAAAATCGCATTGAAGCGATTTTCAAACCCTTCGAGCAAGCCGATGGTTCAACCACCCGCAAATATGGCGGCACGGGCCTTGGTCTTGCCATCTCAGCACAGCTCACCGAAATGATGCAGGGCCAGATTGGTGCCAAGAGTCAGGAAGGCCATGGCACGACATTTTGGTTTACAGCCCACCTCGGACGCCATGAGTCGGCCCATGAAGAACATCTGCTGCCTGGCGAAAACCTGCTTTCGACCCTGACCGGTAAACACATTCTGGTTGTCGACCATAGCGAACATAATCAGCGCCTGCTCTCTGAGGTACTTGGGCGCTGGGGTTTCCGGGTCCAATGCAGGGCTAATGCCGAGTCTGCGCTAAGCTGCCTGCAGACTGAACAACAAACCGCCCAGGCATTCGATCTGGTGCTGATTGACCGCCTATTACGCGGCGTTGATGGCGAGACACTTGGCCGCTGGATCAAGGAGCTGCCTGAACTGGCCGATACACCGCTGGTCTTGATGACGGCCACCGGCTACCGGGGTGATGCCCAGCGACTCAGCGAAATTGGCTTTGCCGCTTATTTACCGAAGCCAATCAAACGCAGCCTGCTGATTGATTGCATCCTGACTGTGCTGCAACACCCGCAGCACGGGATCGAAAAATTACCGCTCGTCACCCGTCATTCGCTAGCCGATGATCGCCGCAGCAACGCGCACATTCTTCTGGTTGAAGACAACAAGGTCAATCAAGTAGTCTCGATGTCCATGCTGCGCAAACTGGGCTATAGCGATATTGATCTGGCTGAAGATGGCGAAGAAGCCATCGCCAAAGCAGCAGAAAAAACCTATGACCTGATTTTGATGGACTGCCAAATGCCACGCATGGATGGCTACGAAGCCACCAGCATCCTCCGACAGCGCGGATTTACGCTACCTATCGTCGCGATCACCGCTAATGCAATGGCTGAAGAGGTTGAGCATTGCATGAGTGTTGGAATGAATGGGCATGTCGAAAAGCCAGTTGCGATCAAGGCACTGGCGGCGGCACTGGAAAAATTCCTGACGCCGGTCAGTGAAAGCATCGAGCTGAACGGCCCCTGAGCGAAACAACCGCACTAAGACTTCAACAATTCCTCGCGCGCACCCAACCAGCGCTGCAGATGGCGCTCGGCCAAAGCCGGTTGTTGAATCAACATATCTTCGGCGACCGAGCGCGCCATCTCGACCAGATCAGCATCCAATTCGAGATCGGCATAGCGCAGTAATGGCACGCCGCTTTGCCGGCTGCCGACAAACTCACCCGGGCCACGTATCTGCAAATCCTGACGGGCAATCTCGAAGCCGTCGGTATGTTCAAAAATAATCTTCAAGCGCTGGCGAGCGACCTCGCCTAACGGCCCGGCGTAGATCAAAACGCAACTTGATTCGTACTGCCCCCGCCCAACCCGGCCACGCAACTGATGCAGTTGCGACAAGCCAAAACGCTCAGCGTGCTCGATCACCATCAGACTCGCGTTGGGGACATCGACACCGACTTCAATCACGGTGGTCGCCACCAACACATCAATCTCACCTGCCGCAAAACTCGCCATCACCGCCTGCTTTTCATCGGCTTTCAAACGCCCATGAACGAGTCCTACGGTGCACATCGGTAAATCGGCAAAAAGCTGCGCGTAAGTATCCTGCGCGGTTTGCAACTGCAGGGTTTCGGACTCTTCAATTAGCGGGCAGACCCAATAGGCCTGACGGCCTTCTTCGACCAGCTTTTTAACAAAGCCTACGACATCATCGCGCCGCTTATCCGCAACCAGACGAGTCTTGATCGGTGTGCGACCGGGCGGTAATTCATCGAGCACCGTGACATCAAGATCAGCGTAATAACTCATTGCGAGCGTACGAGGAATGGGGGTAGCTGACATCATCAACTGATGTGGATTGCCGCCTTTTTTTCGCAGGGCCAGACGTTGCGCCACACCAAAGCGATGTTGCTCATCAACAATCGCCAGACCCAGTTTAGCGAAATCGACACCTTCCTGAATCAAGGCATGGGTGCCAACAATCAACTGTGCATCTGCTGCCGTCGCCGCAAGTTGTGCCCGCTTCGCCGCTGCTTTCAGGCTGCCGGACAACCATGCCACGCGAACACCCAGCGGTTCAAGCCAGGCTTTGAGCTTGAGGTAATGCTGCTCGGCCAAAATCTCGGTCGGCGCCATGAATGCCGCCTGCCAACCAGCCGAAATCGCCTGACACGCTGCCAGTGCCGCAACGATAGTCTTGCCGGCACCGACATCCCCCTGCAACAAACGCTGCATCGGGTAAGGTTGCGCCAGATCGCCAGCAATTTCGGCCATTGCCCTTAACTGCGCCCCAGTCAGGCCAAATGGCAGTTGATCGAGCAAACGCGCGCCAAGATCATCCCGCGCCACCAATACCGGCGCACCCAACTCGCGGCGAGCGAGATAAGCCCGGCGCAGGCACATTTGCTGAGCCAGCACTTCGTCAAACTTGACCCGTCGCCAAGCCGGATGGTTGCGCGCGTGAAGGGTGTCGAGATCGGTTCCCGGCGGCGGCTTATGGAGGAAGCGCAGACTACGCGCCAGCCCCGGCAGTTTCAAGCGCTGGCGCAAATCTTCCGGCAGGGTGTCCGATAAATCACCTTCAGCCAGCGCCCTGCCTATCAGTTTTTGTAGCACCGAATTCGCCAAGCCTGCTGTCGATGGATAAACCGGGGTCATTTCGTCTGGCAGCCCTTCGTCATCAGCCACTTTACGAAAACGTGGATGAACCATCTCAGCCCCGAAAAAACCACCCCGCACTTCACCAAAGGCCCGTACCCGCGCCCCTGCGCTCAAGGCGGCCTGCTGGCTCGGGTAAAAACTGAAAAACCGCATGGTCAGTTCGCCGCTCTCATCAAGCGCCCGCACCACCATCTGCCGTCGTGGACGGAACTGTACTTCGCAAGAGCTGACCACCACCTCAACCTGCACCGGACTGCCCCATGGCGCTGAGGCTACGGGCACGACCACGGTTTCATCTTCATAACGCAAGGGCAGATGCACCAGCAAATCGGCCTCGCTATGGAGGCCGATTTTGGCGAGCTTCTTACGTAAAGCGTCTGAAGCGCGAATCGGCACCAGCGGGGAAGCTGGCGCCTCGATATGGCTCATGGGCTAAATCAGTTTCCCAAATACATGACTGCGTCGGCCTCAACCAGCGCACCACGCGGCAACTCCTTGACACCCACCGCTGCCCGCGCCGGGAAAGGCTCGCTGAAATAACGGGCCATGGTTTCATTGACCTTGGCAAAGTTGCTCAGGTCGGTCAGAAACACATTGAGTTTGACTACATCGGCCAGCGAACCACCTGCCGCCTCGGCAACTGCTTTCAAATTTTCGAAAACGCGAACGATTTGGGCATCAATGCCGTCTACCATTTGCATGGAAGCTGGATCTAAGCCAATCTGCCCCGACATATAAACGGTATCACCAACCCGCACAGCTTGCGAATAGGTACCGATTGCGGCGGGAGCGTTGGATGTAGCAATGATCGTCTTGGCCATGTTGTATTTCCTGTGTCTGAATTCAAAAACCTTATTTTAGCCTTGGTATGCCATGAACCCACGTATCGAATCACTGGTAAAAATGCTCAACGGGCCGCGTGACGGCGCGCTGCTCCGATTCTCCCTTGGTAATGAATACCTTAAGGAGGGTGATCAGATCACCGCCGGCAAGTATTTTCAGGATGCCGTCGATCGCGACAATAATTACTCAGCCGCGTGGAAAGCCTTGGGTAAATCACTTGCCGAATCCGGCGATCACGCAGGCGCACTGGCTGCTTATGAAAAAGGAATCACCGTGGCTGAGGCGCGAGGCGACATTCAAGCAGCCAA
>CAYRBE010000026.1:0-10123 GCA_964422345.1 uncultured Dechloromonas sp. | reverse complement strand
GTTGAGCCTGGCATGTAATTCGGCGGCCCGTTCAGCATTTGTAAAAACCCCTGCCTGAACCACAAACCCTGAAAAAAGTCGTTGTGAAGTCGGCGGTACGACTGCCGGACTTGGCGATTTTGTTTCAATCACCCGTGCGCTAGGTGCCGCTGAACTCGGCGTAGGCGGAGATCCTTCAACAATCGGCGCCTCAGTACTTTCCGGGACAAAACGTGGCTCGCGCACAACAGGCGGCGCGCTCTTGGGCGCCAACTGAGCCGGGGCAGCTATGGCTGCTTTTGACGCCGGCGTCTTGCTTGGCGCATCAACGACCGGCCGGGGCGTTTGCTTTTCCACCGGGGGCACGGCAGGATCAACCGCCGGCACTGGTTTGTGCGTGACCACGCTGGGCGGCGGCGGAACATCTGCAACAACCGGCGGCTCTACCGGACTTGGTGGCGGCGGCAAATTTAACGCCGGCGTTACCGGCTGTGACACTTCCTTTTTCGGCGCCACCGGTACCGGACGGGTAAACACCTGAACATCAGATTCTTCTGGCGGCACCGCCAAATAATCAAAAAATGCCAGGACACCAAGCAGTCCGGCCACCAGCAAGCCAGCAAACGCCAAGCGCTTGATCAGCTTACCGTGAATCTCACTCGGGTTCGCTTCGCTGGCCGGGACTTCAGGAAATTTTGCCATGGTGTTTTTCACTGCCCCTGACTCTTTGCCAACGCAACCACCAGTTCAGCCTCAGCTCTTGCAATACCACAACGGTCGGCAATCATCACTGGATCATAGCCGGCGATGGCCATTTGCATTGCATCGCCGTAAATCGGAGAAACCGATTGGCCGGCATGTAAATGAGCAATTTCCTGCTGCATGTCCTGACGCAAAGCGGCCAACTCACCGCGCATTGCATCAACCTCTTCACGTAACTGCAGCAACTCCTGATCCATACCAAAACCTGCACCGGCATCAGCCATTCGAGACACAGGCCGCTGATACACTGCAGCCGTCTCATCTGGCGCTTCAGGCTGATCGGTGGTTTCCTTCAGGATAGGCTCGATGGGCTTTTCCTGTGCCTCAACCGACAGCGTCGGGGCGAGCATTTCGAGAGGCGGAGCGGGCGTCTTGCGAATTCTACGCATCCGTAGCAACACAAACACCATGTAGGCGGTAATCAGCAGAATCAGGAGGATTACAGCCTCGCGCAAACCTAGCGCAATCCCCCAAAGTTCCAGTGCAGGCAAACCGCCCCCAGACACTAAGACTTAGAACCCTACGGAGTACTGAAGACCTACGACATGGGCGCTGTCGTCATAGCGACCGCGCAAAGTGCTCGTAGTCCCACCGGCAAGGGTTTTGGTCTGATTAACCGACGGGTCTTTCAAATAAATATAAGAATAACCCAGATCAAACTTGCCTAAATTACCGGCATTCCATTGGCCGCCCAACGAGAACCAAACACGATCATTATCCGGCACACGGGCAGAACGGTCGTTATTGGTTGTCGGCGTAGTGTCGTAAGCAACACCGAATTTTAGTTTGGTAGTATCGGTGGCGCGATAAGCCGCACCCCAAGCAATCCGCCAGGAATCTTTGTAGTTGAACGACTCAGACTCAGCACCGGTAGCGTAGGTAATTTTTACCTTATCAAGCTGGCTCCAGTTGGAATATGACAGATCACCCATCGCTTCCCAACGGTCGGAAACTTGCTGCCAGACGGAAAGAATAAAGGTATCCGGCAGGGTCAGCTCAGCCTTGGCTGAAGTAGAGGTCGCACCCACAGCGCGGGAACCTTCCGGCTTGTGCTGAATGGCAGAACGGTAGGAAATACCGACCCGCATGGCTGGCGAGAGAGTAAACAGCGCGCCGGCATTCCAGCCCCAGGCATCCCCATCGCCTTTGAGGCGATAAACGGTATTCGGTGCAACAAGATTGCTCATTTCCGCTTCAATGGTCTGGTAATCCACACCAAAACCGAGCGAAACCTTGTCGTTCAACTTATATGCAACAGACGGGTTGTAGTTAACCGTCTTGATTTCCGATTTAAGCGCCTGATAAGCACCAATCCAGTTGCTGTCTTTGTATTCGGTCGCCAAGCCAAACGGCGCAGAGACACCAAAACCGAGGTACCAATTCGGCGAAAGCTGCCAGGAGAAATAAGCGTTTGGCACCGCCGCCCAACCAGCAGCATTACCGCCATTGCCTCCGGTTCCGAGACGACCGCTTGAGCCTTCATTATTGAACTCAAAGCTCGGCCCAACGCCTGAAACGCCCACTGACACCTGCATGCCATTGAGTTGAGTCATACCTGCCGGGTTGAAAAATACCGTACTGGCATTGTCCGCCACAGCAGCAGAACCGGCATAAGCTGTTCCCAAACCACTAGCATTCTGTTCCCAGAGCTGAAAGGCTGAAGCCGATGCAGCACCAGAAAATACGGCTAGCATCAAGGCGGGCAGGGTACGTAGCGTCATTTTTTTCATTGCTTCGCTCTCGGAAAGACAGACGGAAATATTAAGCGCGTGATTTTATTACATTTCTGCCGAATGTTCGGCGGGAACCTCACGCTTTTCACCGGCGCTATCAATCGCCACATAAGTCAGCTCAGCTTCCGTCACCTTGACGATAATTGGATTGGCGTAATTTCGCTCGGCATAAACCTCAACTCTGACGGTAATTGAGGTTCGCCCAACCCGCACCACATCAGCATAGAGACTGACAATATCGCCGACCGAAACCGGCTGCTTAAACAGAAATGAATTAACCGAAACAGTCGCCACCCGGCCCCGGGCACGGCGCATAGCAGGAATCGCCCCGGCAATGTCGACCTGGGCCATGACCCAGCCACCAAACACATCACCATATTGGTTCAGATCAGCCGGCATCGGCACGACACGCAAAGTGGAATGGCGTGCGGGGAGAGTGCTACGGTGGACGGTCATTTTTAGCCCAAAATCAAAATAAAAACTGATTTTCGCGGAAACCGAGCAGTTTTCATATACTGCTGCAAACAAGCCCAAAAAATAACCGAATCGAGCCCCCCATGCGTCGCGCCACAGCCCTCCCCAAGCCCCCCGCTGGACAACCCATTCCGGAGATGCATATCTGGCAGACTTTACGCGCGCTACTCCCCTACCTTTGGCAATACCGGCTTAGGGTACTGGCGGCGCTTTCCTGCTTAGTCGCTGCAAAAGTCGCCAACGTCAGCGTCCCAATTGTTTTTAAAGACATGATCGACAGTCTGTCGACAACCGAACAAGCCTTGGCACTCCCCGCTCTGTTGCTTGCTCTTTACGGCGTATTACGCTTTTCAAACTCACTATTCACCGAACTACGTGAAATCCTTTTTGCGCGCGTTACACAGCGTGCCGTCCGGCAAGTTGCATTAGAGGTTTTTCGCCACCTCCATTCGCTCAGCCTGCGCTTTCATCTTGAACGCCAAACCGGCGGCGTTTCACGCGATGTCGAGCGCGGCACCCGCTCGATCTCCAGCCTGATTTCCTACACCCTCTATTCGATCCTACCGACCCTAGTTGAAATCGGTTTAGTACTGGTCATCCTGTTCGTTAAATACGACCTTGGCTATGTGTTGATTACCGGCATCTCACTCATCAGCTACATCATTTTCACAGTCAAGGTCAGCAACTGGCGGATCGACATTCGCCGAGCCGTCAATGAAAACGACTCTGCGGCGAATACCCGCGCCGTCGATAGCCTACTTAACTACGAGACAGTCAAATATTTCAACAACGAGGCATGGGAAGCCCGTCGCTACGACGAGCAAATGGTCAAATGGGAAGATGCAGCGACACGCAGCCAAACCACCCTTGCTTTCCTCAACCTTGGTCAGCAGGCGATCATCGCACTCGGCGTGACCGCCATGATGTGGCGCGCCGCCAGTGGTGTGGTCGATGGCACGATGACCATAGGCGATCTAGTGCTGGTTAATGCCTTCCTGATTCAGCTCTACGCGCCGCTCAACTTCCTGGGCATTGTCTACCGGGAAATTCGTCAGGCGCTGACTGACATTGAGCGGATGTTCAAGTTGCTGCAGGAAAACCGTGAAATATCGGATGCACCTGATGCCAGAGACATTCCAGCAGGTGCATTACAAATCAACTTTGACGCGGTCGGTTTCCACTACGAAAAAGACCGTAGCATTCTTAAACAGCTCAGTTTTGCCATTCCGCCAGGTAAAACCGTGGCCGTGGTCGGCCATTCCGGCGCAGGCAAATCCACCCTGTCGCGCTTGCTCTACCGGTTTTACGACGTCACTAGCGGCAGCATCCAGATTAACGGCCTAGATCTTAGGCAACTCAAGCAAAACAGCCTGCGCGCCGCAATCGGCATCGTGCCGCAAGACACCGTGCTATTCAACGACAGCATCTTTTACAACATCAACTACGGCCGCCCGGAAGCCACTCGTGAGCAAGTTTATGCCGCAGCGCGCGCGGCTCAACTCCATGACTTTATAGAATCACTGCCGCAAAAGTATGAAACAAAAGTTGGGGAACGCGGGCTCAAGCTCTCAGGTGGCGAAAAGCAACGCGTTGCGATTGCCCGCGCCCTGCTCAAAAATCCACCGATTCTGATTTTTGACGAAGCCAGCTCCGCGCTGGACTCAGCCACCGAGCGCGCCATTCAAAGCCAACTTGAACTCGCTGCGGTCGGACGAACCACGCTGACCATCGCTCACCGTCTCTCTACCGTGATGAACGCAGACGAAATTATCGTCATGAGCGAGGGGCAGATTATCGAGCGCGGAACCCATGCAGCCCTGCTTTTAGCGGATGGGCACTATGCAAAAATGTGGGCAATACAACAACAGGAAAAACCTGAAGAAAATTTGATGTCATAAGCTATAACTTTGGTCTTATACTGACAAAAACACTATCGACCTACCCATGCCCGATTCCAGCCAACCCACGCCAGCCAAGTCTCGTCGGATATCCCGGCGACTGCTGCGCTGGCTGCTACCGGCCCTAGTGTTTTTTGTACTCGCCGCCACCACCATCGCTGGATGGCGCTGGCAACACCATATTCAGAATGACGCCATTGAAGCGGCAGGCAATCAGGAAAGCGCAGCGATCACTTCAGAAATTCGTGACCGCCTGCGCCTCCATGCCATGTTCTTACGCTCCATTCAGGCATTTGCCATCGCCGGCAATGTAAATGACTTACAAGCGTGGCGACTCTTCTCCCAAGAACTCAATGTATCTGGCAGCCTGTCCGGCATGTTTGCCTTTGCTTACGCCCCTGCCGTTCCAATCCAATCACTCAGTCAGTTCATTGCATTAACCCAACAACAAGTTGATCGCAGTGACTTCAATGTATTCCCGCCTCCCAAGGGCGAGGTTGCCACCCCGGTGGTATTCATTTCGCCTGACATGCCAGTTCAGAGAAAGGCAATTGGCTTTGACCTGATGTCGGAATCGACCCGACGCGAGACGATCGATATGGCGACAATACGTCGCGACACCGCCATGTCCGGCCCAATCACCCTCACCCATGATGTTGACAAGCCTCGACCAGGCTTTCTACTGATCCAGGCGCTCTATCGTAAGGGCATGCCATTAAACAACGCCGACGAACGCCGCATTGCATTTGATGGTTTGGTCACCACAGGCTACCGGATGGATGAATTTATTGCCTCGCTGACCCACGCACCAAACGCCAGTCTAATTCTGCAAATATTCGATGACGCGGTCGCTACGCCAACTGGAGAATTTGCCCCGCAACTTGTTTTTAGCTCTACCGAAAACTTCAAACCAGCGTCTGATGCAAAATATTTTTATCACGAACTGGACTTTGGTGGCCGCAATTGGATACTGCAATTTTATCCTCAGCGCCAAGCCGCCGTAGCCACAACACTGGACACACCGTTACTCCTACTCTTTGGTGGTCTATTTGGTAGCTGCCTGATTGCCCTGCTGGTTTTCCATTTAACCAACCACCGCCAACGAGCCGAACGTTACGCCTACCATCTCACCAAAACCTTGCGTGAATCCGAAGCTGCACTTCGGGAAACTGACCGTATTAAACAATCCGTGCTGGACGCTGCAACCGAAGTCTCGATTATCGCCACCGACACCAATGGGCTGATTACGGTTTTCAACCGTGGCTCAGAAAAGATGCTGGGCTACCGTGCAGATGAAATGGTCGGGATACAGTCCCCGGCGATTCTCCATGTGCCCGAAGAAGTTGAAGCTCATGGCCAGTTTTTGAGTAAGGAGCTAGGTACCGAAATCACCGGATTTAATGTCTTTGTTACGCTACCCAATATGAATGGCTCGGAACGACGCATCTGGACTTACATTCATCGTGATGGACACCTGCTAACAGTCGAGCTCACCGTGACGGCTGAACGCGATGCTGCGGGAAAACCGATAGGCTATCTTGGTATCGCAATCGACGTCAGCGAGAAGAAAAAAGCCGAACTCGAACGCTTACAACAGCACAAACTGCTACAAAGCGTTCTTGAGCACATCCCCGGCGGCGTTTCCATAATCGACAAGGATCTCCATTTCTCAGCCGCAAACAAAGCTTTGTTGACGGTACTCGATTTCCCGGAATCACTATTCGAAAATGGAAACCCGCCACTTTATGAGGTGGCCCTGTTTAATGCCCGACGCGGCGACTACGGCCCCGGCAATCCCGAAGAGCTCGCAGCCGCACTAGTCGAACGTGCGCGCCACCCAACGGCACATCAATTTGAACGTACGCGCGCCAATGGAACGACTATAGACGTTCGTGGCGCACCACTCCCTGACGGTGGTTTTGTCACAATCTACACCGATGTCACTGATCGCAAGCAAGCTGACGACGAACTTCGTCAGCATCGTGATCACCTTCAAGAGCTTGTTACCGAGCGTACCGCCCGCCTGGAGGCCGCACTCCATCAAGCCCGCGCAGCCAGCCAAGCAAAGTCTGAATTTGTTGCCAATATGTCGCATGAACTGAGAACACCCATGCACGCAATTTTGAGTTTTTCCGAGTTAGGCTCGGAGCGAGCCGCGGCACAAGCACAAGAAAAGCTCGGCCAGTACTTTGGCCGGATTCAGCATAGCGCGACACGTTTGCTCACCCTGATCAACGAGTTACTCGACCTTTCCAAGGTAGAGTCCGGCAATATGGAACTGGAGCTTGAAACTACGGATGTATTGCTGCTGACGCAACAAGCTGCCTTGCATATTGAATCGCTGCTCGACAAACACAAACTTTCATTGGAAATCACCTCTCAGGCAACACGCACCTCGCTCCCGTTGGATGCGAAGCGTATAACCCAAGTCATTCTCAACCTGCTGTCCAACGCTATTAAATTCTCCCCCGAGGGCAGTAAAATTAAAGTTGAACTGACTGATACAGAACTCCTTGCCGGACGGCGCGCCTCAGACACAGAAGCATTAACAGCACTAGCCATCCATGTCACTGATTCTGGCCCGGGCATTCCGGAAGACGAGTTGGATAGCATTTTCGAAAAATTCGTTCAAAGTTCGCTCACTAAGACCGGGGCGGGTGGCACCGGTCTTGGCCTGGCGATCAGCCGGGCGATTGTCAATCAGCATCGCGGCACGCTCGTAGCTGTCAACAACTCAGAAGGCGGAGCTTGTTTCACCATTACACTCCCACTCAGCCCCGCCACAGGAGCTTAGGTATATGACTAAATCACTCATTCTTGCGGTTGATGACGAAGCGCTTAATCTCGAAATCCTGATTGAGTATTTCGAAGAAGAGGCAGACCTAACGCTGCACACTGCGGATGGGGGAGAGGCTGCTTGGCTGATGCTCCAAAATCCTGAAAATCATTACGATGCCATCTTGCTTGACCGCATGATGCCTGAGCTAGATGGCATTGGCCTGCTAAAACGTATCAAGGCAAGCCCACGCCTTGCAGGCATTCCTGTGATTATGCAGACCGCCGCAAACTCCGCGGCGCAGATTCGTGAAGGCCTGGAGGCTGGCGCGTACTACTACCTAACCAAACCTTATCGACGCGACAATCTGCTCGCCATCGTACATGCAGCACTAATTGATGGTGCCAGTCGTGATGCCCTGCGCCAACAACTACATAGCCAAATAAATGCCCTGCAATTTATGGCAGAAGCCAACTTCTCCATCCGAAGCGTTGATGAAGCGAATCAACTTGCTTCGTTTATCGCCCAGGCCTGCCCCAATCCGGATAACGTCGTGATGGGGATTTCCGAGCTCTTGGTGAATGGCGTTGAGCACGGCAACCTTGGCCTTACTTATGCTGAAAAATCCGATCTGAAACGCAGTGATAATTGGCGGCCGGAGGTTGATCGGCGCATGGCTCTTTCTGAGAATACCGACAAAACGGTTCGCCTCGTATTTTCTCGCCAAAAAGACGTGATCACCCTGCGTATTGCTGACCAAGGCGCAGGCTTCAATTGGCAAAAATATCTGGAAATTGACCCGGAACGCGCTTTCGATCCCAATGGACGAGGAATTGCGTTATCCAGACTCCTTAGTTTTAGCAATCTGACTTACGAAGGCTGTGGCAACGTTGCCATTGCCACAATCGATTGCTCCACACAAAACGATGTATCGGCGACACAATGACTACAAAAACAAACAATATGAAAGTATTGGCGGTTGATGACAACCGAACCAACCTTCACATTCTCCAAGTATTTCTTAAAAAACTTGGGCATGAAGTGATCTTGGCCGAGAACGGTGAGGAAGCAATACAAAAATACCTCTCCGATGCGCCAGATATCATTCTCCTGGACATCATGATGCCAGTGATGGATGGCTTTGAAGCTGCGCGCCGGATCAAGGCGATTTCTGCCGAACGCTGGACACCAATCATCTTTCTTTCCGCACTCAACCGCGATGAGAATCTTCTGGTTGGTTTAGAAGCCGGCGCGGATGACTACCTCACAAAACCAGTTAATTTCGTCATCCTTGAAGCGAAGTTGCGCTCGATGCAGCGTTCACTGGCCTTGCAGCAGAGTTCAATCGACGCCTTGCGCCGAGTTCAAGCGATCTCAGACAACGTCATTGACGCGATCGTGACGTTGAACAGTGACTCAAACATCGTTTCAGCGAATCACTCAACAGAGCGAATTTTTGGATATTTGGCTGAAGAGCTCTATGGCCAGCCGATTTCACTCTTGATCCCAGATTCTTCGGAAAAAAACTCATCTTCAGAAGATAAAATCCCCGAAGACGAAGTTATAGCAAAGCACAAAAATGGCAGTTTATTTCCAGCAAATCTTGGAATTTCGGAAATCGTCATCGACAATGAACAGATGCATATCTGCGTCATAAGAGACATTTCAAAACAAAAGCTGTCAGAAAAAACTTTGCGCGACAACGCCAAACAGCTGCAAAACTATTACGACCAAACGCAAAACGAACAACATCTTGCACTGCGCTTGATGGAAATGCAGCTACACCGACCGGGCCTTGATGACCCCAGAATTAAATACAAAGTCATTGCTGCCGAAAATTTTAGTGGCGACATTGTCGCAGCCAATCGCTCCCCTGATGGCAAGCTCTACGCCCTACTGGCAGACGCAACCGGCCACGGTCTTACCGCAGCGATCAGTGTTCTTCCAGTATTGGCAATTTTTTACCGTCTGACCCGCCGCAACCATCCAGTCAGCGAAATAATCAGCGAGTTAAATCAGCAACTTAAAGAATCAATGCCGATCGGACGATTTGTTGCAGTCACGCTGATTTCAATTGATGAAACCGCAAAAACAGGAGAAATATGGGTCGGCGGAACACCATCGTCTTACCTATTTGACCGTTGGGGACGGATGGCAAAGGAGTTCACTTCAGAAAACCTCCCGCTTGGCATCGTAGATAACAACACCCTTTCGAACACCCCAGTCCAATTCACATGGGAACCAGAAAGCCAGTTAGTTATCTGCTCTGACGGCCTGCTTGAAGCATGCGACCGCAGCGGAGAGCAATTCGGTATGCAGGGCATGCTCAATGCGACAGCTAACTCTTCACCGGCCCAACGTTTCGCAAGAATAGAAACAGCCTTAAACCAACACCTAAAGGACTCTTCCGCCGCAGACGATGTGTCACTGATGATTATCGACTGCCTATAAGCAAAACCTCAGTGCTACGGTGCACACTGAAAAATCGAGAAAACCAATTA